>NZ_JALBUF010000006.1 GCF_022606465.1 Sulfoacidibacillus ferrooxidans | reverse complement strand
CAGCGTCTGGTGATGATGGCGGAGGGGACACACCCGTACCCATCCCGAACACGAAGGTTAAGCCCTCCAGCGCCGATGGTACTTGGACCGCAGGGTCCTGGGAGAGTAGGTCGTTGCCAGGCAAGTGTATAGAAACGAAGCTATAAGAGTTAATTTACTCTTATAGCTTCGTTTCTATTATAGTATTTATTATAACTTATAATTATCTTGTAAAGAGTGTCTGCGTTTTAATGGGTAATTTTAGTTTATATGTTAATTAGGGTCTCATTGTTTTGTCTTACCTATGTATTGTATATAGAAATTGGTCTAATAATATTGGAGGTAGTGCCTTTTTGAAAACGAGCATTATCATATTGACGAAGAATAATATTGAGTATACTAAATTATGTATTTATAGTATATATAAATATACAAAATCATGGCAATACGAGATTATTATTGTTGATAATAATTCAGATGATGGTACAAAAGATTGGCTAAAATCTCAAAAAGGTTTGATCGTGGTTTATAATCAAACTAATGAGGGATTCCCTCGAGGTTGTAATCAAGGTATTAGGATAGCTTCCGGAGAAAATATTTTATTGCTAAATAATGATGTAATTGTGACAGAACACTGGTTAGATAATTTGTTGGCAGCTCTATATAGTTCTGATGATATAGGAGCAGTTGGCCCGGTATCAAACTCAGTTTCGTATTATCAGTCCATCCCCGTTAGTTACAAAACTATTGAAGAAATGCAGATATTTGCTAGTGCATATAATGCACAACCTTTATCTACTGATTTTCGCGTTCGTCTTATTGGTTTTTGCATGTTAATTCGTCGTAAGATTATAGACAATATTGGCTTTTTAGATGAGCGATTTTCACCTGGTAACTTTGAAGATGACGATTATTCTATGCGTATTTTGAGTGCGGGTTATCAACTTTTACTTAGTAAAAATACTTTTGTTCATCACTTTGGAAGTAGTTCCTTTAAAAAGGATGAATTTTTGTTTAATGAGTTACTTGAAACGAATAGATTGAAATTTATTGACAAATGGGGATTCGATTCTCATGATTCAACAAAGATTCATTTTGAACTGATCGATTTAATTAAATCAAATCAAGAACAAATTATTCATGTTCTTGATTTGAATTGTGGTTGTGGTGCAACTCTTTTGGAGATAAAAACAAGATTCCCTAAAGCACAGATATACGGGATAAGTTCTAGTAATGCAGTTGATTCCATAGCGCAAAAATTTGTAAATATATATTCTGGTTGCATTGAGGATATTAACGAAGGTGAATCTACTGTTTATTTTGATTATATCATTGCAGCTGATGTATTTTCATATGTTCTAGATCTAAATGATTTACTTAAGAAGCTCTCTAGAAAATTAAAAAAGCATGGCAGTATTTTACTTAGCGCGCCCAATATATCTCATTATTTTGTGATTAAAAATTTATTGCATGGGCGGTGGCCATATAGTAATGCTAATATTTATGGTAAGCAAATCCGTTTTTTTACTGCATATGATTTACAAAATTTATTAGAGTCTGTAGGGTTTAGTATTTCAAGTTTTCAAGGTACTAAACTCCAACTTACTCAAGAAGATGAATTTTTGTTGTATCAACTTCAGAATTTAGGACAAGCCGGTGTATCAGAACAAATTTCTGTGTATCAATTTCAGATTAAGGCGGAATTAACAAACAAAGATCAGGGCTGATCTTTGTTTGTTATCATAGGTATTAATTTTTTCTGTAGATAAGTAGATGTACATTATATCTGATTCTAATTACAGCGTTGATAAATTAAAAGCTGATTATTAATATTACTAATGATTACCCTGATTTTCTAAATAATTTTATATTTATAATTTGAAAATTTAGATTTAATATTTTACGTTAGGGGTGTTAATTATTCGTATTTTAATAGCAACTCACAGTCCATTATGGCGTGGTAACATAGGAGGTACTGAGCTCTTTACTGAGGAATTGGTTACTAGGCTTGATGGGTTAAATCAATTTTGGGTTTTATATAGAGTGAATGAAGATCAGATTGTGATTGATTCTTTTATGGATAAAGGATTGGTTACCACACATTCATATCAGTTAAAGGGGAAGGTTGAATTAAATCGTTTTGTTGAGTTTTCAACTTATTTGTATGATATTTATATTCAAATCTTACGAAATTTAAATATTGATGTTCTTCATATTCAGCATTTTATGATGGTGGGACATGAAATATCTCATGCTGCGAGCACGTTAGGTATTCCTATCATGTCATCTATGCATGATTATTATACTTTATGCCCATCCTATAATTTATTAAATAATAGTAATGTATATTGTGGGATTCCTGACAATTTAGAGATTTGTGATGCGTGTATATCTCAAAAGTTTAATGCTCCAGGTGCTCACATGCTTCAGTGGAGATTACAATTTCAAAGTGCGTTAAGTCTCTCAACTTTGATCCACTATCCATCTGAGTTTTCACGTGATTTGGCTTTCAAGGCGTACCCAGTGCTGGTGAACAAGGCTTCTGTTATTTTAGCTACGTCTTTTGAGACTATTGAATCCACAGAAAAAACAATAGAAAGTAAAATATCTAAAATCTGCATATTAGGTTATTATGCTGTTCAAAAAGGTGCTATTTTAATTCGGGAAATTATTCCTGAGATTATTAGAAATGGTATAGTTGTCTATTTTATTGGAAGTTCCGAAGAACAGTGGTCATTTGATCATGATGTATTAAATAATTGCAGGTTTCTAGGTTCTTATGATGGTAGACATGGAAATGTTATTAATATATTAAAAGAAATAAATCCGGATGTGGTATTGATATTGTCAATATGGCCTGAAACATTTATGCGGACTTTGACTGAAAGTTGGTCTGCACATGTTCCTGCGATTGTTCTAGATATTGGCGCACAATCTGAACGTGTACGTGAACATGGTGGCGGTTGGATTGTTCCTAAAGGTACATTACTTGAAATTAAAGAAACAATATTAAAAATGCTTATGATTGAGATTCCTGGAAACAAAGTTAACTTTACAAAAGTTTGTTCTGATACAGAGTTAGCGATTGAATATCATCGAACTTACGAAACTATTATGAGAATTAGTCCTTATATTGATACGTGGGATCAAATCATTGATGATATCACTGAATTAATTGGTGCCCCTAGAGATGAGGTAGTGGATAGTATGCAACGTGAACTAATTCATGATGGGTCATCGGTTGCTAATGAGTGGATAAAAGTTAATCCTAAAACTGACTTAGAAATTATGGAATTTTATCAAAATACCCGTGCATATTTATATGATTTAGCGGGTGTTAATGCAATTACTGAACGGAAAAAATGGAACCATTTAGTACATGTTTTTTTGATGTATAACATTGGAATAGGGAATATTAAATTATTGGATTATGGTTGTGGAATTGGTAATGATGCATTGTTTTTTGCAAATAAGAATTATGACATCGTTTGTTTTGATGTGGGTGGATTTAATTTGAAACTTGCTGAACTTCGTTGCAGAAAACTAGATTTAATCAATGTTCAGTTTATTGGTTTTCCGCAACTTCCTAGAAAAAATGAATTCCATGCAGCAATATGTTTCGAAGTGTTAGAACATGTTTCTGATCCTGTATCAGTATTGCGTAATATATCGGATAGTTTAGTCATTGGTGCATTTGCATTTATTACAGAGTCATTTGAATTAATTGATGCCAAATATCCGAGCCATTTAGAAAGTAATCGTGTGTATATCCATAGGCTTAATGACATTGCTGATGCAGTTGGGTTGTCTTATGTAACGACATTGGCGAATAGAGTGCTCATTTTTAAAAAACGTGAGATGTAAATTTTATGATAATATTTGCTTTAGTATTTTTATTTATTAGGTATTGTAGGAGGTTCTATTATGCACAATCAATTATGGCTTTTTGATATGGATGGGACGTTGTTTCAGACGGAGCGGGTGGCGATTGATGCGTTTCGTGAGGTGTTTGCGCAATTGAGGCTTGATGGGATTCGGGTGCCGGACGAAGTAACGGAGGAGCGGATTACGGGTATATTTGGGTATACGCATGATCGGCTGTGGGCTCAGTTGTTTGGGCGGGGTTTGACTGCGGACGAGCAGGCGCGTGCGGATGGGTTATTGCTTAGTGGGGAGATTCGCCTTATTCGTGAGGGGAGAGGGGCGTTGTATCCGGATGTGCGGGAGACGCTGCTTACGCTTCGTGAACGTGGTGCTACGCTTGCGGTAGCTAGCAATGGATTGCCGCCTTATATTGAAGCGATTGTTGATTATTATGGGCTGCGTGAGCTGTTTGTGGAATTGTATTCTGCTGGTGGATATCAAGTGAATTCAAAGGTGGATTTGGTGCGTATAGCGTGTAGTGAGATTCCGCATGAACGTGGATTTATGGTGGGGGATCGATTGACCGATGTCGAGGCGGGACTGAAGAATGGGCTTGAGGTGATTGGGTGTGCGTTTGGATTTGCTCGAGAGGATGAATTTAGGGGAGCGCATCGTATAGTCAAAAGGTTTTCGGATATTCTAACCATGCCGGGGCAATAATCGGTGTGGTTTTTTGTTTGTATGATTGAATGAAAAAGAATAAAAAAATTTTGTGTTATGGTCACTAAGATATTTACATTGCGTAGTTGGGTGAATATAATGAATTCATAAGGTCAAGTAAAGTCAAAGTCAGAGGTGGTGGATATTGGGGTCGTGAGGAGTACAGCGGATCTCATAGAAGCCTATCTGTCCGACCTGATTGAGAAGAGTGCAAATGGTGTGGTCGAGGTGCAACGTAATGAATTGGCTGAAGTCTTTTCGTGCGTACCGTCTCAGATCAACTATGTGATTGCCACGAGATTTACATTGGAGCGTGGCTATATTGTAGAGTCAAAGCGCGGTGGCGGTGGATATATTCGCATTCGTCGCGTGGCTACTGTGGATTTGCATGAGGTTGGACAGTTGATTCGCAATGTGGGTGACCGCATTGCACAGCGCGAAGCAGAAGGTATCTTGTGGCGGCTTGAAACGGATGGTGTTCTATCGGCGCGCGAAGCATGTATGTTGCGTACGGCGGTATCGCGAGAGGTGTTAATTTTACCCTTGCCTGAACGTGATATGTTGCGGGCTCGCTTACTTGCATCGATGCTTGCAGCGCTGTATGCCAATCGAACTGGGGACTCAAGTTGATTGGTTTAGTGCGACTTATCAACACCTTGTTAACAGCCTGTTGATAAGTTGTGGACAAGTGCTTTTTATAAAAGCGAATGATTGAGTAGTTTCGGATTGTAACTGTAACTAGTGAAGTAACTAGTGAGGGATTCAAACCGTGTACTTATTGCAGTATTTCTGTGTATGGTGTGAATGTTATGGAGTATGGTTAACAATGAGGTATTGTGATTGTAGATGATGTGTGACGAATGAGAGTGTTTGTACTGTAAGGATGGTGATCATGGATGCTATGTGAACAATGCGGGGAGCGGCCTGCGACGGTGCATTATACGGAGATTGTGCAAGGTAATAAGAATGAGTTTCACATGTGTGAGGTATGTGCGAGTCAAAAGGGACAGGCGGCTTATCAGGCGTTGGCTGGGGCATTTTCAGTGAATCAGTTGCTGTCGGGGTTGTTACACTTTGATTCGACAGTGGCACCGCGTTCGGATGCGCCTGCACCACGCTGTGAACATTGTGGATTGACGTTTGCGCAGTTTGTGAAGATTGGACAATTTGGCTGTGAACATTGCTATGAGACGTTTACGGAACAACTTGGGCCGCTTCTAAAGCGGGTACAAAGTTCGGATCATCATACGGGGAAAATTCCTAAACGGCGAGGTGGAGCGATGACGCTTCGCAGAGAGTTAAACCAATTGCGCAAGGAACTTCAAGTAAGCGTAATGGAAGAGCGTTTTGAGGAAGCTGCACAACTGCGTGATCGTATTCGCGGGTTAGAACAACATTTACATGTGGAAAAGCAGCAGGAGGAGTAAAAGGTAAAAGGTAAAAGGTAAAAGGTAAAAGGTAAAAGGTAAAAGGTAAAAGGTAAAAGGTAAAAGGTAAAAGGTAAAAGGTAAAAGGTAGAAGGTAGAAGGTAGAAGGTAGAAGGTAGAAGGTAGAAGGTAGAAGGTAGAAGGTAGAAGGTAGAAGGTAGAAGGTAGAAGGTAGAAGGTAGACTTGCAGGGTGGACGATTCATCAAGTGGCTACTTTTGAGTGAGAATGATAGGCAGGTGAGGCGGTATGTCGTTGAGCGATTTTTTGTCGCAGGCCTCTAGTAAGTGGTTGCGCGATGAGGGGCCTGAGTCAGATATTGTGATTAGTAGCCGCGTGCGCATTGCGCGAAACTTAGTGGGGCATGTGTTTCCGATGATTGCGACTGAGAGTGATAAGCAGGCGGTGTTAGATGAGGTTGAACGTGCTGTGAAGCAGCCTCAGGTGGAGCAATTAGGACGGTTTGAGTTGTTAAAGATGGGGAGTTTAAGTCCTGTAGAGCAAGCAGTGCTTGTCGAGAAGCATCTTGTGAGTCCGACGCTTTTGGAGTCTTCTGGATCAGCCGTCATTTTGCGGGATGATGAAGAGATGGGCGTGATGGTTAATGAAGAGGATCACCTGCGTTTGCAGTGCCTGCTTCCAGGCTATCAGCTTGATGCAGCGTATGGTCTTGCAGAGCGGTTAGATGATGCGCTTGAAGAAACGTTAAATTATTCATTTGATGAGACGAGAGGATATCTTACGGCTTGCCCGACCAATGTAGGCACGGGGATGCGGGCATCCGTTATGGTTCATTTACCAGCGCTTGTCCTGACAGGGAGCATCCAGCGCATCTTGTCAGCAGTGACACATGTAGGTCTTGTGGTGCGTGGGATTTATGGTGAAGGAACGGATGCGCTTGGAAATTTATTTCAAATATCTAATCAGATAACGCTTGGGCAGAGTGAACAAGAAATTTTGAGCAATTTGCACGGTGTGGCAAAGCAAATTATCGATCATGAGCGAGTGGCGCGCCAGCACTTACTTTTGCAAAATAAAGATCCAATCGAAGATCGCGTATGCCGATCATTTGGCATCTTAGCGTATGCGCGACAAATAGACTCTAAAGAAGCGATGCAGCGAATCTCTGATGTGCGTCTTGGCATCGATCTAGGGATTATCAAAGGTGTGTCCGCGAATATTTTGAAGGAACTGATGGTGGCGACGCAGCCAGGATTTTTACAAACATACTATGAACATGAAATGACGCCAGGTGAACGCGATGTGAAGCGCGCGTCAATGATTCGAGAGCGCCTACGCATGGATCAAGTCTAATTTGGGAGTTGGAAAGGGGTCTTACACGATGTTATTTAATCGATTTACAGAACGCGCACAAAAAGTGTTGACGTTAGCGCATGAAGAAGCGGTGCGCCTTGGCCATCCGGGCGTAGGTACGGAGCATATTTTGCTTGGTCTCGTAAAAGAGGGAGAAGGCATTGCGGCGAAAGCGTTACTAAGTCTTGGTATCACAGGCGATAAAATTCAACGTGAAGTTGAGAAGATTATCGGGCGTGGACCAGGCAATACGACGGGGACGACGTACACGCCACGCGCCAAAAAGGTGATCGAATTATCGATGGATGAAGCGCGCAAATTAGGTCACAATTATATTGGAACGGAGCATATTTTGCTTGGCCTTATTCGCGAAGGGGAGGGCATTGCGGCTCGCGTTCTCGGAAATCTTGGGGTCAATTTGTCTAAGGCGCGACAAACGGTGTTGCAGTTGCTCGGAGCAGATACTCCTGAGGCGAACTCAGAAGCAGGGACGCCTGCTGCAAGCACACCGACGCTCGATGGATTGGCTCGAGATTTGACAGTGTTAGCAAGGGATTCGAAGCTCGATCCTGTGATTGGTCGCGCTACAGAAATTGAACGGGTGATCCAAGTGCTGTCGCGCCGCACGAAAAATAATCCTGTGTTGATTGGTGAACCTGGGGTTGGTAAGACAGCTATTGCAGAAGGGCTTGCACAGCGCATTGTATCTAATGAGATTCCGGAGACGCTTCGCAATAAGCGTGTCATGGTGCTCGATATGGGGACGGTAGTCGCTGGCACGAAGTATCGGGGGGAATTTGAAGATCGTCTAAAGAAGATCATGGATGAGATTCGCAATGCAGGCAATGTTATTCTCTTTATTGATGAGTTGCACACATTGATCGGAGCAGGTGGAGCGGAAGGCGCGATTGATGCATCCAATATTTTAAAACCAGCACTAGCGCGTGGCGAATTGCAGTGTATCGGAGCCACGACTTTAGATGAATATCGCAAGCATATCGAGAAGGATGCTGCACTAGAAAGGCGTTTCCAACCGATCAAGGTAGAGCAACCGACAGCTGATGAGGCTGTGCAGATTCTCTATGGCCTGCGAGATCGGTATGAGGCGCATCATCGGGTGCATATTACCAATGAAGCGGTAGAAGCAGCTGTGCGGCTGTCTGATCGCTATATCGCTGATCGGTTTTTGCCAGATAAGGCGATTGATTTGATTGATGAAGCGGCGTCGCGTGTACGGTTGCGGACATATACGGCTCCGCCGAATTTGAAAGATCTCGAGGTGCGGTTAGAGGAGATTCGTTCGGAGAAAGATTCTGCGATTCAAGGTCAGGAGTTTGAATTGGCTGCTTCTTTACGCGACAAGGAACAAAAGTTGCGCGATGATCTTGAGCGCCGGCGCCTGGAGTGGCAGCAGCGGCAAGATTCACACGATGTGGCTGTAACAGAGGATGACATTGCAGAAATTGTATCAACGTGGACGGGAATACCTGTGAAGAAACTAGCTATGGCTGAGTCGACGCGTTTGCTCAATATGGAAGAATTATTGCACGAGCGTGTGATCGGTCAAAATGAGGCAGTTGAAGCGGTCAGTCGTGCGATCAGACGCGCACGCGCAGGGCTAAAGGATCCGAAGCGGCCGATTGGATCGTTTATCTTCCTTGGGCCGACAGGGGTTGGGAAAACGGAGTTGGCGCGAGCGCTTGCAGAAGCGATGTTTGGCGATGAGGACGCAATGATTCGCGTGGATATGTCGGAATTTATGGAGCGGCATACGACGGCCAGGTTAGTCGGAGCGCCTCCTGGGTATGTAGGATATGATGAGGGCGGACAGTTGACGGAGAAGGTGCGGCGCAAACCCTACTCGGTGGTGCTGTTAGACGAGATTGAAAAGGCGCACCCTGAAGTATTTAATATATTGTTACAAGCGCTCGATGATGGGCGTTTGACGGATGGCAAAGGGCGGACAGTAGATTTTCGCAACACGGTGATTATTATGACGTCCAATGTTGGGGCTCAGATGATTCGTAAAGGTGGCCCACTTGGCTTTACGAATAGCCAGGACAGTGCATATCACGATATGAAAGATCGCGTACTGGAGGAATTGAAGAAGACGTTCCGGCCGGAGTTTCTCAATCGAATTGACGATTTGATCGTGTTTCATCCGTTGGAGCAAGCGGATATTGCGCAGATTGTCACACTTCTTGCAGATGAATTAGGGAAACGACTTGAAGATTCTGGGTTGGTCCTTACTTTGACACAGGAGGCAAAAGACTTCCTTGCTAAAGAGGGATTTGATCCCCAATATGGTGCGCGTCCGCTAAAACGTGCGATGCAGCGGCATATTGAAGATAAATTGTCAGAAGCACTGCTCGCAGGAACCATTGCGCGCGGCGATGAAGTCAGAATTGACGTCGATCCAGCAGGCGGTTTACAAGTGGAACGGTTATCGCAACCTGCAGTGCAGTCTTAAGTAGACAAATCAATTGTGTTCATAAATTTTCTATAAAACGGTCGCAAGGGTGCTATTTGCTCCTCTTGCGACCGTTTTGCTTCTTTAATTGACTAGCCAATTTTTGTGTCCTCATGTATAGTGAAGGCGTTATGAAAAAGCCAAAAAGCAAGTTTGTGTGCGCAGATTGTGGGACGGAGAGCCCAAAGTGGTTAGGTAAGTGTCCCGGTTGTGGCAATTGGGGATCGATGTCAGAAGAGCTTGTGGTATCATCTGTGATGCAAGAAGGTGCGCTGCCATCTATGTTACAAAAGCACGCTACACCTGTTCGGTTAAGTCAAGTAGAGACAGCGGAAGTGACTCGTTTTTCGACAGGTAGTGCAGAGTTTGACCGTGCGCTAGGCGGTGGCGTGATTCCTGGCGAGGTATTTCTTGTTGGCGGCGATCCAGGTATCGGTAAGTCGACTCTCCTGTTGCAGACGGCTCAGCTTGTTGCAGGGGCAGGATTTGTAGTACTCTACGTGACAGGTGAAGAGTCGATACAACAAGTGAGGTTACGTGCACAACGCTTAGGTGCTTTTCACGATGCACTCTATGTTTTAGCGGAAACTGATGTGGATGCGATCTTGCAACATGTGCTAAAGTTGGAGCCGCAGTTTCTTATCGTAGACTCGATTCAAACGATGTTTCGTTCTCATGTGCCAAGTGCGCCCGGAAGTGCGCAACAGGTGCGTGAGTCCACGATGGCATTATTGCGTCTTGCAAAGGATAGAAATGTTGCGACGTGTATCGTAGGTCACGTGACAAAGGATGGAACGATTGCAGGGCCGCGTTTGATGGAGCATATGGTGGATGCTGTATTTTATTTTGAAGGGGATCGCAATCAGCGATTTCGCATCTTGCGCGCAGTGAAAAATCGCTTTGGATCGACCAATGAGATCGGTGTATTTGACATGCAATCGGGTGGATTGATCGATGTTCTGAGTCCGTCTGAGATGTTTTTAGCTGAACGATCAGTTGGAGTCGCAGGTTCGGCTGTAGTTAGTAGCCTTGAAGGCACGCGTCCTATGCTCATCGAAGTGCAGGCCTTAGTGACTCCTACGGCGTTTGGGACACCACGGAGAATGGCGTCTGGCGTGGATTATAATCGAGTATCATTATTGATGGCAGTATTAGAGAAACGTGTTGGGTTACCCCTTCAGAGCCAAGATGCATATGTCAATGTGGTGGGTGGCGTACAAATGGATGAACCAGCTGTCGACCTTGGTATTGCGGTATCGATCGCTTCTGGCTTTAGGGATGTACCGATTCAGTCAGGTGTAGTGTTGATCGGTGAAGTTGGGTTGACAGGTGAGGTGCGTGCTGTGACGCACTTAGAAAAACGGATTCAGGAGGCAGCTAAACTCGGATTTACACGGGTGATTGCTCCATCTGGTAATATGAAACGGCTAGATAGAGACAGCGCATCAGATATTGAAGTGATCGGCGTCGGTTCACTTCAAGAAGCGTTGCGATTAGCGCTAGGGGGTTGAGGAGATGGCGCGTGAACGGGATGATGCAAAACGTGAAGCGATGATGATGAAGATTTTGCGCATGGTGGCACCTGGAACGCCGATACGCGAAGGCGTAGACAACGTGTTGCGCGCAAAGACCGGGGGACTGATCGTAGTTGGATGTGATGATCAGGTAGAATCTCTTGTAGATGGTGGATTTGCGATTAATTGTGACTTTAGTCCAGCGCGTTTATATGAGCTAGCTAAAATGGATGGTGCTATTATTTTGAGCGAGGATGCAAAGCGCATCCAGTTTGCCAATACGCAGTTAAATCCAGACCCTACGATTCCTACTGGGGAAACGGGCACTCGCCACCGAACGGCAGAACGAGTTGCAAAGCAAACAGGGAAGTTAGTGATCTGCGTGTCGCAACGGCGCAATGTCATTACACTGTATCAAGCGACAGGGCGGTACGCGTTAAACGATATTAGCAGGATCATCACGAAGGCCAATCAGGCACTTCAAACGCTCGAACGCTATAAGTCCGTTCTTGATTCTACATTGTCTAATCTCTCTGCACTTGAAATGGATGAGATTGTGACGCTTCAAGATGTAGTAGGTGTGATTCAGCGATTTGAGATGGTATTGCGCATTAAGGCGGAGATTAAACGCTATATTACAGAGTTGGGATCGGAGGGACGACTGATCTCGATGCAGATGGACGAATTGGTCTCGCGCGTCGAAGAGGAAGCGTACCTCTTGGTGAAAGATTACTCAGCCAGTGATCAAGAGTTAACACCGCATCAGATCTTAACGGAGATTCACGGGTTTGATACAGAAGATGTATTGAATGGGCAAGCGATTGTGTATGCGTTAGGATACTCAGGAATAGCCAACTTAGCGGAGGCTAATATCGCGTCGCGCGGATATCGCATATTGCATAAAATCCCGCGGTTACCACAACCGGTTATTGAAAACTTGACTGAGGAGTTTACCACACTTGGGAAAATTGTATCAGCAACTGTGGAGGAACTAGATGATGTTGAGGGGATTGGATCAGTACGTGCAAGATCGATCAAAGAGGGACTAAAACGCATGCAGGAAATGGCGTTTATGGAGCGCAATTTGTAGGCGCGTATATTGTGCTACGGATGCTTTGATTTAAAGGGAACATGAGTTGGAATTGAAGCACAGTAAAAAACGGTGTGGAGGAGGACTATATGCGCAAGTCACTCGCAAATTTACTTACTCTTCTTAACCTAGTACTTGGTATGGCTTCACTCATGCTATCTGTTCAAGGGGCTTACGAGACTGCTGCACTTTTGGTTATTGTAGGGATGGCTTTTGATGGGTTGGATGGACGTGTCGCTAGGGCGCTTGGTATATCGAGCGACTTTGGTAAACAGCTAGACTCGCTTTCCGACATTGTAACTTTTGGTGTTGCTCCGGCGATTATTATGTGGGACGTAGTACTTCGCGATATGGGTGTATTGGGTGCCGTGATTGCTTGTGCCTTTCCTGTTGCAGGTGCTTTGCGACTTGCTCGATTTCATGTACAAACGGGACAAAAACATTATTTTGTTGGCCTACCGATCACTGCGGCAGGAGGTATTCTTTCCACTTTTGCACTGTACCATGGATTGATTCCGCTATTTTGGCTACCTATTTTAACGGTTGCATTGAGCTACTTGATGATAAGTAAGACGCGCTATCCTAACTTTAAACATCTGGCTGTACCGCGCTTTGCCTATATGGTTGTACCGCTGATTGCACTCGTTGTTGCTGTGGTGATGATTGATCATAAGGATTTAGTGGCGCGGGCGATATTCATTGTTTTAGCTCTATATGGAGGATACGGTGTTTGGTATGATCTGCAAGCGTTTCGTAAGCGCAGAGCTAGGCGGAGAGACGCTTATCGGTCTACGCATCATTAGAAACATGTGATTTAATGGAATTGATGAAGTTTTCACAATTGACCTATTTATAATCGTCGTGATAAGCTGTCAATGATTACGTTTAAAAGTTTTTGAGGTGCCTATAATAAAGTAAAGGAGGTGATATCTGTTGGTACGCAGGTTAGTTCAGATCTTTTTCTTTGTTATCGGTTTGGCGCTTGGAGGAGCATATGGAGAACGCGTTTTCGCACTCATACATGTTCCGATGTTCCCTTGGGAAAATATTGCTTCAGCTGTGGTTGGCGGTCTCGTCGCGATGTTTATTGCGACGTTTGTTGTTAATCCTTTTGTGGAGTGGTTTCGTTGGCTTGAAGATAAGTTGATTCGCACACCGCTTGTCGACTTGTTATCAGGTGTTCTTGGTCTTTTGATAGGACTTGGAATTGCGTTTGTCGTGACGCCAGCGATTGGCCATATTCCCGTAGTGGGGGTTCTTATTCAATTTTTTGCTTCCGTTCTTTTAGGTTATTTAGGTTTTCGTATCTTCTTCTCGCGCCGCGAGGAAATTTTCTCTCTGATCCCGTCCTTGTTGTCTAAAGGGGCGCGGGAACGAGCTTCTAAAGGGGCGCAAGCGCCTACTTCTCGTGGAGGCGAAGCAAAGATATTAGATACGAGCGTGATCATCGATGGACGGATTGCAGATATTGTAGAGACAGGCTTTCTTGATGGTGTGTTGATCATCCCATCTTTTGTGCTGGGTGAACTTCAACATATCGCTGATAGCTCAGATGTGTTAAAACGCAATCGCGGACGCCGTGGCTTAGATATTCTCAACCGCATTCAAAAAGAACTAAAGGTAAAAGTTCAAGTGCTTGAGATTGATTTTGAGGAAATTGCAGAAGTTGATAGTAAGCTTGTGAAACTAGCTAAACAAATCGGCGGGAAAGTAGTAACAAATGATTTTAACTTGAATAAAGTCGCAGAATTGCAAGGCGTTTCTGTGCTGAATATTAATGATTTGGCCAATGCTGTGAAACCAGTAGTACTTCCTGGTGAAGAAATCACCGTTCAGATTATTAAGGACGGGAAAGAATACGGTCAGGGCATCGGCTATCTCGATGATGGAACGATGATTGTCATTGAAGGTGGGCGCGAGTATATAGGCAATCGCCTCGATGTATTGGTGACAAGCGTTTTACAAACATCTGCTGGACGGATGATTTTCGCTAAGCCTAAGGTGCTGGAAAAGGCGCTGTAGTGCTGGTGTAGCTATTGTAGTGGTTTCCTTTATGGTGACTGGCTTATGAAACAGGTATCTTCAACATGTACCTAACCATGTGCTATAATAACAGGAAAATGTTATGCTCGGTAGCTTTGTTGCTATATAGATAGCGAGTAGGCGATAAGCATGGATGGTACTGGAGAGGCACAACGTGGATGATACCATGAGTGGGATGATGATCGAAGAGTTAGATGTTCTTGTGATGGCCGCAGGAATGGGGACACGGATGGGCGGGGCAGAGCGGAAGCAGTGGCTTTCGCTCTGTGGTCGTCCGTTGTTTATGTATACAGTTGAGCGCATTCTCTCATTTGGGGTCACTTCGTGTATTGTGGTCGTACATCCAGATGATCTTTTGCGCGTGGAAGAGGAATTGAGAACAAAACAGTGGGAAAATGTGCGAGTTACTACCGGCGGGGATGATCGTCAGTTGTCTGTGCACTATGGACTACAATTAGCTACGAGAAAGTATGTAGCTGTTCATGATGGAGCACGCCCGTTTCTTACACGGGAAGATTTTTTGGCTGTGATCGCAAAGGCGGCTATAACGGGTGCAGCAACTTTGGCACACCCTGTATATGACACGATCAAGCGCGGCGATGAACACTTACTAGTGGCCGAACATGTAGACCGCTCTATGTTGTGGGCTGTGCAGACTCCTCAAGTTTTCTTGCGTACGTGGCTCCATACAGCTCATGAGATGGCTAAAGAAAGGGACGACCGCGGAACAGATGATACGGTACTTGTAGAGCACATTGGTAAACCAGTGTCTCTTGTGCGCGGGTCAAAGTGGAATGTGAAGCTCACGGATGCAGAGGATATTGTGTATATGAGAATGTGGGAGGCTCAAACGTGCGGGTTGGATTAGGGTTTGATGTGCATCGGTTTAAGGCAGGGCGGCCGTTAATGCTAGGAGGAATTGAAATTCCTTTTGAAGTGGGTTTAGATGGGCATTCTGATGCAGATGTATTGTTACATGCTGTCATGGATGCGCTTCTGGGTGCGGCTTCACTCGGGGATATTGGCGATCATTTTCCTGACACAGATGAGCAGTATCTCGGGGCATCCAGTGTCGCGTTATTGCGCTCAGTTGTGGACCTAATTCATGAGCGCAACTATCGCGTGGGCAATCTGGATGTGATGGTTCTCGCAGAACAGCCAAAGCTTGCTCCCTATAAGAAGGACATGATACACTTATTGGCACGCGAATTGGCGGTCGATGAAATGGACGTCAGTATTAAGGCTACTACGATGGAACGCATGGGCTTTGTGGGACGAAAAGAAGGCATCGCTGTAGAGGCTATTGTCTTATTGATAGATAGTGCAAAGGAAAGATAGCGTAAACGTATGAGGATAGATTGAGGTGATGGTATGAGTGTGCGCGTGCGCTATGCACCGAGTCCTACTGGACATCTGCACATTGGGGGGGCGCGGACTGCCCTTTTTAATTATTTATTTGCAAAAAATATGGGTGGGACATTGATACTGCGGATCGAAGATACTGATTTGGAGCGCAATGTAGATCGTGCAGCGGATGGTTTTGCACAGCAATTACGCTGGCTTGGCATAGAATGGGATGAAGGAGCATATGTGGGTGGAGAATACGGTCCCTATGTTTGTACGGAACGACTCCCTATTTACGCAAAACATATTGAGCTTTTGCGTGAAAAGGGGTTAGCCTATGAGTGTTTTTGTACGGAGGATGAGCTTTCGTTGGATCGTGAACGTGCGATTGCCAATGGAGAGACGCCAAAGTATGTTGGACGATGTCGCCATTTAACGGCAGAACAGCGACAAGCATATCTTGAAGAGGGGCGCCAACCGACGGTGCGTTTTCGCGTTAATGATGAAGATACGATTGACTTTATCGATATGATACGCGGGAATATGACATTTGATGCAGGAGCTACTGGCGGGGACTTTGTGATCGTTAAATCAAATGGGATTCCAACGTATAACTTTGCTTGTACGGTTGATGATTATCTGATGAAGATTACGCATGTGATCCGCGGTGAGGAGCATATTTCCAATACACCACGACAACTGTTGCTGTACCGAGCATTTGGGTGGGAGGCGCCTACTTTTGCGCACGTATCCTTAATTCTTGGCGCGGATGGTAAGAAGTTAAGTAAACGGGATGAGTCGATTGTTCAGTTTATTGAGCAGTATCGTGACCTTGGGTATCTGCCGGAGGCGATGTTTAACTTTCTCGCATTGCTTGGATGGACGCCGCAAGGAGAACAGGAAATTTTAACGAAGGAAGATATGATTGAGTCTTTTGGATTTGATCGGGTGCATAAGAGTGGAGCATTTTTTGATGCCGCAAAGTTGGCGTGGATGAATGGTCACTATCTTCGTGAGCGATCGGAGCAAGAATTATTGCCGCTTGTCAAACATACTTTTATGAAGTACGATAAAGAAAGTAAGGAACGTGAATCTGATTCGTTTCTTCTTCTGCTGACAGCGTTGTATAAAGATAAGATAAACTATATAGGGCAGTTACCTGAGTTGGCCCTTCCGTTTCTTGAAGATTTTCCTGTACTCGATGAGGATGCACGCATTTTATTGTCTGATGTGTCTGTGCGCATGGTACTTGAGGCGTTTGCAGATGCTATGGCTAGTGCAACGACATGGGATGCAGAAGTTGCGAAGGCTACGTTAAAAACGGTTCAGACTGTGACAGGATGTAAAGGGAAAGATTTATATATGCCTGTTCGTGCAGCGGTACTTGGTCAACTGCATGGACCTGATCTCAACAAATCGTTAGCGTTGCTAGGGCAAGAGCGCATTCTCTTGCGCCTTAAGCACGTGATGTCCCTATAGAGTCGATCATTTGGGATAGTATGCAAAGCAAGCCGCTTCAGAGAGCCTTTTTGCCCATCGTTGGGCGCTGTGAGGAAAGGTAGTTGGCTTCTTGCAAAATGCGCCAAATGCGAGCGAAAGGAACGGCGGATACCAAGCGGCATCTTCCTAGTAAAATTCGCCGGGGCCGCCCGTTATAGCGGATTCAAGAGTTGCTATCGCCAATCGTGCGAAAGCAGAATCAGAGTGGAATCGCGGGTAACCCGTCTCTGGCTTTACTAGAGGCGGGTTTGTTATGTGTAAAGGGGGGTTGACCGATGTTTCGTCGGATGCGTGAAGAGATTGATTTTATCATGGAAATGGATCCTGCTGCTCATTCTCGATTTGAAGTATTCCTTACGTATTCGGGATTACATGCGATCTCGTTTTACCGCATAGCTCACTCATTGTATCAACATCAATGGTTTACGCTTGCGAGGGCGATTTCACAATTTGCTCGTCTATTGACAGGGATTGAAATTCATCCGGGCGCTGTTATTGGCAAAGGGCTTTTTATCGATCACGGTACAGGTGTTGTGATTGGAGAGACGGCGATCATTGGGGATTATGTGATCCTCTATCAAGGGGTAACGCTTGGCGGGACTGGAAAAGAAAAGGGGAAACGCCATCCGACGATTGGTAATCACGTGCTGATTGCGACTGGGGCAAAGGTGCTTGGATCTCTTACTGTGGGAGATTATGCAAAAATAGGTGCTGGCTCTGTTGTGCTTAAATCGGTGCCGCCACATTCGACTGTTGTGGGTATTCCGGGGCGCGTTGTGGCTATTGAAGGTCGGCGCGTAGATGAACTGGATCAAGTGAGCTTACCGGATCCGATCTCCGAAGTAGTGCAAATGATGCAAGATCGCATTGAGGTTTTGGAACGCAGTCTCGCACAGTTAGAGTCTGAGCGTGTAAGATGGCGAAGCTAAGGAGGATCAGAAGATGTCGATACGCTTGTACAATAGTTTATCTGGGGAAAAAGAAGTATTTGAACCGATTGAACCTGGTGTAGTGAAAATGTACTCTTGCGGCCCTACAGTATATAATTACTTTCATATTGGTAACGCGCGGGCTTTCGTGGTATTTGATATGGTTAGACGCTATTTGCGCTATCGGGGCTTCAAGGTAAAGTTTGTGCAGAATTTTACGGATGTTGATGATAAGCTGATCAAGCGTGCTAACGAACTGGACACGACTGTGAATCAAGTTGCTTCACAATATATAGATGCGTATTTTGCTGATGCTTCTGCTTTAGGGATTGAGCAGGCGGATGTGCATCCACGTGTGACGGAGACCATGGATGATATTATTGCGTTTATCTCAGGTTTAATTGACGCGGGGTATGCCTATGTCGCTGACGGAGACGTGCTTTTTGATACGCCAAAGTTTAAAGACTATGGACAGCTATCCAAGCAAAGCCTAGATGAATTGCAAGCGGGTAGTCGCGTAGAGGTGTCAGATTTAAAGCGCAATGCGATCGACTTTACGCTCTGGAAGGCGGCAAAGCCAGGTGAGCCATGGTGGGATAGTCCGTGGGGACACGGTCGTCCGGGATGGCATATTGAGTGCTCGGCGATGATCCAGAAACATTTGGGTGAGCATATTGATATCCACGGGGGTGGACACGATCTATTATTTCCACACCATGAAAACGAGATTGCTCAAAGCGAAGCACTTCTTGGAGCTCCACTAGCGCGTTATTTTTTGCACAATGGCTATATCAATATCAATAACGAGAAGATGTCTAAGTCTCTTGGCAACAGCATTTTTGTGCACGATCTTGTGAAACGTTATGATTCACGTGCGTTGCGGATGTTTTTGCTCTCTGCGCAATATCGTAGCCCGATTAATTACTCTGATGATGTCATGGCGCAGATGGTGGCAGCCATTCGGCGAATGGATAGTTGTTATGATAGTATCGTTGCCAAACTAGAAACGCCATTTTTGCCTGAGGGAGAAACGTTTGATGCATCGCCGTGGGAAGATCGTCTGATTGAAGCGATGGATGATGATATTAACACAGGGGATGCCATTGGCGTGATGTTTGATTTTATTCGCATGGTTAATAGTTACCTTCATCAAGGTGATGTGGATCGAGCGGGATTACAGGGCAGATATGAAAAGTTGAAAAATTGGCTACAATTATTTGGGTTAGAGAAAATTGCAAGTGAGTTGCCTGATGAGGAAATTGCGCAGATGATTGAGTCCCGAGCACAAGCGCGATTTGCACGAAACTTCGCAAAAGCGGATGCCATTCGCGAGAAGCTTTTAGAACAGGGTATCCACCTTGAAGATACAGCACAAGGTGTGAGGTGGTGGAGGGAATAGCATTGGAACTAGAGGAGAAGGCGTATCGTATGCCCCCGTTAGCCTTGGCTTATATAGGCGATGCGGTATGGGAACTTGCTGTGCGAGAGTTTCTTATAGCACAGGGGGAAACGCAGCCAAGGCGATTGCATCGCTTAGCCGTTTTGCGGGTACGTGCTAAGGCGCAGGCGGATCGTTTGCGCAAGATTACAGAGGAACTCTCTGAACGTGAACGGGATGTGGTGCGCAGAGGGCGCAATGCTAAGTCGGCATCTGTGCCAAAAAGTGCATCTGTGGCTGATTATCGAGCGAGTACGGGCATCGAGGCTCTCATTGGGTATGTGTATTTGGCAGGACAGCAAGAACGATTAAAGGAAATTATGCAGTTATTGTTACAAGTTGAGGAGAATGATCTATGTTAAGGAAACGAGTATCAGTTAAAGCAAGGATGCAAGGTACAGGTGGCAATCGATCGGGTGGTCAAGGTAATGCAGGGTTCGCTAGACGTAGTGAGGGATTTGATCGGTCACAGAATGAAGGCGGGAGAAGTGGTCAATCACGAGGCGGCGAACGCAGCAGTGAGTCGCGCTATGGTCAATCGCGAGGTGGCGAACGCAGTAGCGAGTCGCGCTATGGTCAATCACGAGGTGGCGAACGCAGTAGCGAGTCGCGCTATGGTCAATCGCGAGGTGGCGAACGCAGTGGTGAGTCGCGCTATGGCCAGTCACGAGGCGGCGAACGCAGTAGTGAGTCGCGCTATGGCCAGTCACGAGGCGGCGAACGCAGTAGCGAGTCGCGCTATGGCCAATCACGAGGTGGCGAACGCAGTGGTGAGTCGCGCTATGGCCAGTCACGAGGCGGCGAACGCAGTAGTGAGTCGCGCTATGGCCAGTCACGAGGCGGCGAACGCAGTAGTGAGTCGCGCTATGGGCAGTCGCGAGGTGGCGAACGCAGTAGTGAGTCGCGTGGTGGTCAATCACGAGGTGGCGATCGCAGCACAAGCACGCGACGTAACCGAGGTAGTGATCGCGAACAGCGCAATTATCGTGAAGAACGGGAACGTACCAGAGAGACGGCATATAGCCAAGATGCAAAAGAGGTACAAGAAGAGTTTGTGTTTGGTAGAAGGTCAGTTCTAGAAGCTCTTAAAGGGCAACGGGCGCTAAATAAAATTTTATTGCAAGAAGATGCCTCGGGGGGCAGCTTAAACGAAATTTTAGCTGTTGCTAGAGAACAACGTGTGATTGTACAAAAGGTTCCAAAAGCAAAGATGAATGAGATTGTAGGGGAACGCAGTCATCAAGGCGTTATCGCGTATATTTCCGCAAAGGAATATGTGGAATTAGAAGATCTTATTCAAAAGGCTAAAAGTCAAAAACCGGGTCTTCTCATCCTGTTAGATGGAATCGAAGATCCTCATAATTTGGGTTCCATTTTACGCGCAGCTGATGGTTCTGGAGCTGCAGGTGTAATTATTCCTAAACGGCGTGCTGTACCGCTCACGGGAACGGTTGCTAAAGCTTCTGCAGGTGCATTGGAACACGTCGACGTCGCTCGCGTAAGCAATATTGGACAAGCTATGGAGCGATTAAAAGAGGCTGGGTTCTGGGTTGTTGGAGCGGCGCCGGAAGCAAAAGAAATGTACTGGCAGGTAGATTACTCTATGCCTGTTGCTCTAGTGATTGGCGCAGAAGGAGAAGGTATTGGCCGACTTACCTCGGAGCGCTGTGATATTCTAGTAGGTTTACCCATGCGCGGACAAGTCAATTCGTTAAACGCAGGTGTAGCTACGGGGATTATCTTGTATGAAATTTTGAGGCAACGGCTATCTAAATAACCGCACTTGCCTGATTTTTGCTATTGACCCACACAAAATAAGATTGACCCTCTCGGAATCTATCATGTATACTGACTTTACTATAATGCGATGATAGAGTCCCCGGAGGGATGACGGTGGCAGTTGAACTTTTGGTTGAGTATGGCAGGAGCCTTGACGACATCCCGGACGAATTATTAGTCGAGTGCGTAAGGGTTGGCGATGATAGAGCGCTGGAATGTTTAATCCAGCGTTATAAAACGTTTGTACGTGGGAAGGCGCGCTCCTATTTTCTAATAGGGGCTGACCATGAGGATATTGTGCAGGAAGGTATGATTGGATTATATAAAGCAATCAGAGACTTCCGAGATGATAAACTCGCCTCGTTCAAGGCATTTGCGGAGTTGTGTGTAACGAGACAGATTATTACCGCGATTAAAACGGCTACGCGGCAAAAACACGTCCCGCTAAACTCCTATATATCATTAGACAAGCCTATATACGACGAAGAGTCGGACCGAACGTTGATGGATGTGATTGGCATAGCGCGGGTAGCCGATCCAGAAGAGCTCATGATTAATCGCGAAGAATTCAGCCGAATTGAGTATAAAATGGCACAATTGTTGAGTGAATTAGAGCGAAACGTTTTGATGCTTTATCTGGATGGACGCTCATATCAAGAAATCGCTGTGGATTTGCAAAGACATGTGAAGTCGATTGACAATGCTCTTCAACGTGTGAAACGCAAGTTAGAGAAGCATTTAGAAGATCGACTTGCATGATGGAAGCCGCACAATCAAAAGATATTTTTCATGCACAATGACTAAAATATTGTCAAAAGGGCAATATTGACATACGTCGTTGCTTGTGTTAGAGTATTTTGGTGTTTTCGGCTTTGTAAAGGGAGGTGCTCTACATGCGTGTGACGATAACGTTAGCTTGTACGGATTGCAAGCAGCGTAACTATACTACGATTAAGAACAAGAAGAATAACCCGGATCGTTTAGAAATGAAAAAGTTCTGTAAATACTGTAATTCTCAGACTGCACATCGTGAAACGCGGTAATGTAACAGGCTTTTTCTGTCCGTGGGGTCTATCCGCAGTTGGGGGTGCCTTTCTTGAGTAATTTACTTTCAAGCGTACAGAATGGCACAAATAGTATGCTTGGTTATTTTCGCGGGGTAGTAGAAGAGGTCAGGAAAGTGCGCTGGCCAACTCGCAAAGAATTGACTACGTATACGATTACGGTCGTTGTGGTGTGCGTTGTTCTGTTTTTGCTGACTTATGGATTTGACTGGCTTGTCACTCGGGCATTTGAGTTGCTGGGTATAGGGAATTCCTGATTATAACTTAGGAGGTGCGGGCTACCGCCCTCGGTCTATGGAAAATCAAAATCAATTAGAGACGTTATGGTATGTGCTTCATACTTATTCTGGGTATGAAAACAAGGTTAAAGCCAATCTTGAACGTCGCCTTGAGTCGATGAACATGTCAGACAAGATCTTTCGGATCTTGGTTCCAACTGAAGAAGAAATTGAAGTCAAGAATGGCAAGAAAAAAACGGTGCAACGCAAAGTATATCCTGGTTATGTACTCGTTGAGATGATCATGACGGATGATTCTTGGTATGTCGTGCGTAACACGCCCGGCGTAGCTGGTTTTGTCGGATCTAGCGGAGCGAACTCAAAACCAACTCCTTTATTATCTAACGAAGTAAGGCAGATCTTGATGCAAATGGGTGTAGATGATGTGAAGACGCGCTTTGAGTATGAGGTCAAGGAAGCGGTTCGCATTATTAATGGTCCTTTTGCAAACTTTGTGGGTACGATCGATGAGATTTTGTGGCCAGAGCAAAAAGTCCGCGTATTGGTTTCGATGTTCGGTCGCGAAACTCCTGTTGAACTTGATTTCGAACAGATGGAGAAACTATAATAGTACAGTCTATAGAGCGAAGCACCGTTGTGTAAAAGGTGCATACGGTGCTCAGTTTAATGTTAATCCGCTACTATGTGCGTGCATTGTTGTGCTGTAGTGGGAGGTCGTGGGATAACCTGCGGTCGTCATACCACATTGGTGAGGGAAAGTGAGGTTTTTCAAGTGGCAAAACGCATTATGAAGCTTGTAAAGCTGCAGGTGACTGCAGGAAAAGCCACGCCGGCGCCTCCGATTGGACCTGCATTAGGTCAAGCGGGCGTCAATATTATGATGTTTTGCAAGGAGTTTAATGCTCGTACCGCTGATCAACCTGGGATGATTATTCCGGTTGTAATTACCGTATATGAAGATCGCTCATTTACGTTTGAGTTAAAGACACCTCCTGCATCTGTGTTGCTTAAAAAGGCGCTCGGTGTGGAAAGTGGTTCTGGCGAACCGAATAAAAAGAAGATCGGTACGTTGCCACGCACTAAGGTGCGGGAAATTGCTGAAATGAAGATGGTTGACCTGAACGCAGCAGACGTAGAAGCTGCAATGCGCATGGTTGAAGGCACAGCGCGTTCGATGGGCATTGTGATTGCAGACTAGTACGATATGTTGTGTGAAGTGGGAGGTGCGCAAAATGAGAGGATTTTCTCATGATGATGCGCCGTCTACCACATTTAGGGAGGAACGAGATCATGGCAGGAAAGAAGTATGCTGAAGTAGCGAAGCTAGTTGAAAAAGATCGTTTATACGATCCTATCGAGGCGTTAGAACTTGCAAAGCAAACCTCTGTTACGAAGTTTGATGCTTCTGTTGAGATTGCATTTCGTTTAGGCTTAGATCCTCGCAAAAACGATCAACAGATTCGCGGTGCTGTTGTACTACCGCACGGCACTGGTCGAACAGTGCGTGTCATCGTTTTTGCAAAAGGTGACAAGGCGCGTGAAGCGGAAGCAGCTGGAGCAGATGTTGTGGGCGATGATGATTTGGTTGCACGTATTTCAGGTGGCTGGATGGATTTTGACGCCGCTATTGCAACTCCTGATATGATGGCGAGTGTTGGTCGGCTTGGTCGCGTGTTGGGTCCAAGGGGATTAATGCCTAATCCAAAAACAGGAACTGTAACTTTTGATGTGAAAAAAGCAGTAGAAGAAGTGAAGGCTGGTAAAATTGAATATCGTCTTGATAAAGGGGCGAATGTTCATGCTGTGTTGGGGAAGGTTTCTTTTCCTACAGAGAAGCTTCTAGAAAATTATCAGGCGATTCAGGATGCATTGCAAAAAGCAAAACCTGCAGCGGCAAAAGGGCAGTATTTCCGTAGTGTTTCAGTAAGTACCACGATGGGACCTGGAATTTCTATGAATCTTCAACGGTTAACCGCTGCAGCACGGACAGAGTAATTATTCGGTTTGACACTTGTGATGATGGTCAATATGTGATATAATTATATAAGTTTGTCGAGCTGTAGACAGTAGGTGCTCTTTTGAGCTTAATATAACCTACCGAGGCTGCGACCACCGGATCGGATGAAGGTGTATTGCCTTTTAGCTGAAACGTTTGGACGTAGTCTCCGCCTCGGCGGAGTTTTTTGTTTGCTAGGAGGTGTAAATGGTGAGTGTTCGTGAAGAGAAGGCAGCACAAGTAGCTGAGATTGCAGACAAGCTGTCCAATAGTAAAACGACGATTATCACTGACTATCGTGGTTTAACAGTTGCGGAAGTCACTGATCTGCGCAAAAGACTGCGCGATGCGGGTATTGAGTTTCGCGTGTTAAAGAACACCTTAGTTCGTCGTGCGACTGCAGAGTCAGGGACGTCTGCGGTAGACGTGTATTTAAAGGGACCTACTGCAATTGCATTTAGTACAGATGACTTAGTTGCACCTGCTAAATTGCTCAATGACTTTGCTGTTAAGAACAAGGCTCTTGAAATCAAGGGCGGTCTTGTTGAAGGTAAGTTGGTTGATGCAGATGGTGTGAAGGAACTAGCTACGTTACCATCACGTGATGGATTGTTATCGATGTTGCTTAGTGTATTGCAAGCGCCAATGCGCAACTTGGCTTATGCAACAAAACAAATTGCAGATCAAAAAGAAGCGCAAGAAGCATAGATTTGCTTTGGGTTACCGTCGTAGTGGTGTCTTAGAGTAAAACACCAACAACAACGAGAATATAAGATGGTTTGTGGAGGGATACACGTGTCTAAAGAACAAATTATTGAAGCGATTAAGGGCATGACTGTACTAGATTTGAACGAACTTGTTAAAGCAATCGAGGAAGAGTTTGGTGTAACTGCAGCAGCTCCAGTCGCCATGATGGGTGGAGCAGGTGCAGGTGCAGGTGAAGTAGAGGCAGAACAAACTGAGTTTGATGCGATTCTTGTAGAAGCAGGCGCTTCGAAGATTAACGTAATTAAAGTTGTTCGCGAAATTACTGGCCTAGGATTGAAAGAAGCGAAAGAAGTAGTTGATAATGCACCAAAAGCTTTAAAAGAAAAGGTTAGCAAAGAAGATGCTGAAGCAATCAAAACAAAGATTGAAGAAGCAGGCGGCAAAGTCGAAATTAAGTAGTTTTCTATGCTTGAATGTAATCAGCGGATCGCGCTTTGCGTAGTCCGCTGATTTTTCTACCTATGCAAAGTTAGCGATTGTAAACCATTCTATTACATAAGCTTACTAGGGTGATTAGAGGGAGATTCATATGTCGGACCACTATTATAGCTCAAAACCTAGTAGTCTATCAGAGCGCTCTGAAATTCATGCCGTTTTGCGTGGTCTCTCGTTTAAATTCGTGACTGACCGCGGTGTATTTAGCCGTTCTGAAGTTGATTTTGGATCGGCATTGCTAGCTGAATCGGCATTTATTTCGCCGGGTGATCGACTCTTGGATTTAGGATGCGGCTATGGGGTAGTTGGCATAGCGTTAGCTAATTCTGTGAAGGATGTTGAGCTTTGGTCGGTGGATATCAACGAACGTGCGGTAGAGTTGTGCAGGATGAATGCAGCGCGCGTAGGTATTGAGGCGCACGTTCTGGAAAGTGATGGCGTTGCGAAGATACCGAGCGAGATTGCATTTAATTGTGTGGTTTTGAATCCTCCGATTAGAGCAGGTAAATCCACGGTGTGGCGTCTATATGCAGAAGCTGAATCAGTACTTTTGCCGCATGGCGAGCTATATGTCGTCATTCAAAAAAAACAAGGTGCTCGTTCTAGTACGGAGTATTTGCGCACGCTATTTCATACAGTGGAAGTCATAGCAAACAAGTCCGGGTATCAAGTCATTCAATGTGTCAAAATGGCAACATAACAAATAAAGATTATTTATTTAGTTTAAAATTGTCAAATGATGTTGACTTGGGATGTCTTACGTGGTATCGTAGCTTAATGTGAAATATTATTCTGGGGTTGTATGCTCTATGAATGAATATTTTGCTTACATTTCGGCAATAGAAGTATATTACGCATTTGAAATAGAAGAGAAATGAGGTCGAGAGTGACCCGTTTGTCTTTATTTCTTTTTTGTGGATAGCCAGCGATTTGGTATGAGGGGTGACCGATTTGCAGGGACACGTAGAAAAGTACGGGCGCCGCGAGCGCAGAACGTACTCTCGCGTTGCGGAAGTTCACGAACTCCCGAATTTAATTGAGATACAACAAAAGTCGTACGAATGGTTTTTGAGTGATGGATTGCGAGAACTTTTCGCAGATATCTCTCCCATTCAGGATTTTACAGGGAATCTGACTTTAGAATTTGTAGATTATAGCCTGGGGGATCCGAAGTACAGTGTCGAGGAATCTAAAGAGCGAGATGTAACCTATGCAGCTCCTCTGAGGGTAAAGGTGCGGTTGATTAACCGCGAAACAGGTGAAGTCAAGGAGCAAGAAGTCTTTATGGGAGATTTCCCGCTCATGACGGATACAGGTACCTTTATTATTAATGGTGCAGAACGGGTAATTGTCAGTCAGCTCGTACGTTCTCCTAGTGTGTATTTTAATACAAAGGTAGATAAAAACGGGAAAAGAACGTTTAGCGCTACCGTCATTCCTAATCGGGGCGCTTGGCTTGAACTTGAAACAGACGCAAAAGATATTATATATGTGCGTATTGACCGCACGCGCAAAATACCAGTAACTGTCTTGCTAAGGGCGCTTGGCTTTTCAACAGATGCCGAGATTTTAAACCTTCTTGGTGAAGATGAATACTTACGAAACACATTAGAAAAGGATAACACCGATTCTACTGAGAAGGCTTTAATTGAAATCTATGAACGCCTACGGCCGGGAGAACCTCCCACATTAGATAATGCGCGTAATTTATTGACTTCGCGCTTCTTTGATCCAAAGCGGTATGATTTGGCTGCGGTTGGTCGTTATAAACTCAATAAAAAGTTACACTTAAAAAATCGTTTGCTTAATCAACGATTGTCAGAGTCGCTTGTTGATGCGGATACCGGGGAGATTTTAGCTGAGGCTGGTCAAGTTGTGGATCGACGTCTGCTTGATCGTTTGCTTCCTTTTCTTGATTCTGGTCTTAATCAGCATACGTATCGATCATCGGCAGGTGTCACTGAGGATCCACAAATCCATGTACAAGAGATCCGCATTTTTAGTCAACGCGAAGATGGGAAGCCCATTAAAGTAATTGGTAATGGACGTATTGAAAAAAATGTAAAGCACATTATGCCGGCGGATATCATTGCATCGATTAGTTATTTTATGGATTTGCTTCATGGGATCGGGGATACAGATGATATTGACCACTTAGGGAATCGTCGTCTCCGCTCTGTTGGGGAATTGTTGCAAAATCAGTTTCGCATAGGTCTATCTCGTATGGAGCGCGTTGTTCGCGAACGGATGTCGATTCAGGATGCTAACGCGATTACTCCACAGGGGCTTATTAATATCAGACCTGTGATCGCATCGATCAAAGAGTTTTTTGGGTCGAGTCAGTTATCTCAGTTTATGGATCAGACGAATCCTTTGGCAGAATTGACACACAAACGTCGGCTATCTGCACTTGGCCCAGGCGGTCTTACGCGTGAGCGAGCTGGTTTTGAAGTGCGAGATGTTCACCACTCTCACTATGGTCGGATGTGTCCAATTGAAACGCCTGAAGGTCCGAATATTGGTTTGATCAATAGCTTGTCTACCTATGCGCGAATCAATGAATATGGTTTTATTGAAACGCCCTACCGACATGTTGATCCGGAAACCGGCCTGCTGACTGATCGTATCGATTATTTAACGGCTGATGAAGAAGATAATTATGTCGTTGGTCAAGCAACATCAAGGATTACACCTGAAGGTAAGTTTATGGATCCGGAACAAATTGTCCGTCATAAAGAAGAAATTCTAACAATGCCTGGTGACCGGGTCGATTATATTGACGTTTCACCTAAGCAAGTTGTTTCTGTTGCGACGGCGCTTATTCCTTTTTTGGAAAACGATGATGCCAACCGAGCGTTGATGGGTTCGAACATGCAACGTCAAGCCGTACCGCTATTGGTGACAGATGCACCGCTTGTTGGGACGGGGATGGAATACAAGGCAGCTCGTGATTCAGGTGTTGCTATACTTGCAAAACGTTCTGGCATTGTGGAGCGTGTAACTGCAAATGAGATTCAGATTCGCGCGCAGGAAATAGTTGATGGCAATGTTGTTCAGGGCAATATTGATCGCTATAAAGTGATGAAGTTTATGCGTTCAAACCAGGGGACATGTATCAATCAACGGCCGATTGTCAGATTGGGTGATAAAGTCCAAAAAGGTGATATTATTGCTGACGGCCCTGCTACAGATCAAGGTGAATTGGCACTTGGACGCAATGTTCTTGTCGCGTTTATGACGTGGGAAGGATACAACTATGAAGATGCAATTCTCTTAAGTGAAGACATTGTGAAGGAAGATGTCTATACTTCCATTCACGTAGAAGAATATGAGTCTGAGGCGCGGGACACAAAACTTGGGCCTGAAGAAATTACACGGGATATTCCGAATGTCGGGGAAGAGGCACTTCGCAATTTAGATGATCGCGGGATTATTCGCATCGGTGCAGAGATTGTCGCAGGTGACATTCTGGTAGGAAAAGTGACACCAAAAGGTGTGACTGAACTAACTGCAGAAGAGCGGTTGCTTCATGCGATCTTTGGTGAAAAGGCGCGAGAAGTCCGCGATACTTCGCTAAAGGCGCCAAATGGTGGGGCCGGTATTATTGTGGATGTAAAAGTATTCACTCGCGAAAATGGCGATGAATTACCTCCTGGTGTTAATCAGCTTGTGCGGGTTTATATTGCGCAAAAACGCAAGATTTCTGAAGGCGATAAGATGGCAGGAAGACACGGTAATAAGGGTGTTGTGGCCCGGATTATGCCTGTGGAAGATATGCCTTATTTGCCAGATGGAACGCCTGTGCAAATTGTGTTAAATCCATTGGGTGTTCCTTCGCGGATGAATATCGGACAAGTGCTTGAGACGCATCTAGGCATGGCGGCACATACACTTGGTATTCGGATTGCAACTCCAGTTTTTGATGGCGCTCATGAAGCTGATGTGTTCGATGCGTTAGAAGAGGCTGGTCTTGATCGCGATGGTAAGACGGTGCTTTATGATGGTAGAACTGGTGAACGATTTGATGGACGTGTGACTGTTGGCTATGTGTATATGTTGAAATTGCATCACTTGGTTGACGATAAGATTCATGCTCGTTCTACTGGACCGTATTCACTTGTTACGCAACAACCGCTTGGTGGTAAGGCGCAGTTTGGTGGTCAACGTTTTGGCGAGATGGAAGTGTGGGCGTTAGAGGCGTACGGCGCAGCTTATACACTCCAAGAAATTTTGACAGTCAAGTCGGATGATGTAGTTGGCCGTGTAAAGACGTACGAAGCAATTGTTAAAGGTGAAAATGTGCCTGAACCAGGAGTTCCTGAATCATTTAAGGTGCTCATCAAAGAACTGCAAAGTCTTGGGCTTGATGTAAAAATACTCTCTGAAGATGAACAAGAAATTGCCATGCGTGAATCCGATGAGGACGATGATACGACAGAAAAGCTTAATTTCAGTTTAGAGATGCGTGAAGTGGGCGAGGACTAAAAGTCCTTAAAGAGGACATAAGAGGGGGGCCCCTTTTGCTAGATGTCAATAACTTTGAGTATATGAAAATTGGTCTTGCCTCACCAGACAAGATTCGATCATGGTCGCATGGGGAAGTCAAAAAACCAGAAACAATTAATTACAGGACATTAAAGCCCGAGAAAGAGGGGCTGTTTTGTGAAAAGATTTTTGGACCTCAACGAGACTGGGAATGCCATTGTGGTAAGTACAAACGCGTTCGGTATAAAGGTGTAGTTTGTGATCGTTGTGGTGTGGAAGTAACGCGTGCCAAGGTTCGACGTGAACGCATGGGACATATCGAATTAGCTGCGCCAGTATCACATATTTGGTATTTTAAAGGCATTCCTAGCCGCATGGGTCTTGTATTAGACATGTCACCGCGCTCGCTAGAAGAAGTCATTTATTTTGCTTCGTATGTAGTTACTGACCCAGGTGATACGCCGCTTGAAAAAAAGCAACTACTTTCCGAAAAAGACTATCGCAGTTATCGTGAAAAGTATGGTTATGCGTTTGAAGCTGGCATGGGTGCTGAATCCATCAAAAAATTGTTATTAGAGATTGATATCGAGCGGGAAATTGAAACATTGCGTGAAGAGCTGCGCACTGTGCAAGGGCAACGCCGTAATCGGGCGATTAAACGTCTTGAAGTATTGGATGCTTTTAAACAATCAAGGAATGAACCGAGTTGGATGATTCTTGATGCACTTCCGGTTATACCTCCGGATTTGCGGCCAATGGTTCAGTTAGACGGAGGTCGTTTTGCGACTTCAGACTTAAATGATCTGTATCGCCGAGTGATCAATCGTAATAACCGTTTAAAACGGTTATTAGATTTGGGAGCACCGGATATTATCGTACAAAATGAGAAGCGGATGCTACAAGAAGCGGTAGATGCGCTCATTGATAATGGTCGTAGAGGTCGTCCTGTTACAGGACCTGGGAATCGCCCGCTAAAATCTCTTTCGCATATGCTAAAGGGAAAACAAGGACGGTTTAGACAAAATCTCTTAGGCAAACGGGTTGACTACTCTGGGCGATCTGTCATCGTCGTTGGACCAGAATTAAAAATGTACCAATGTGGATTGCCAAAAGAAATGGCATTAGAACTATTTAAACCCTTTGTTATGAAGGAACTCGTGGGTCAAGGGCTCGCGCATAATATTAAAAGTGCAAAACGCAAGGTAGAACGTGCGTCTCCAGAAGTGTGGGATGTACTCGAACAGGTTATTACTGAACATCCTGTATTGTTAAATCGGGCACCTACGTTGCATCGATTGGGTATTCAGGCGTTTGAACCGATACTTGTTGCAGGTCGTGCCATCAAGTTACATCCACTCGTCTGTACTGCATATAATGCAGACTTTGATGGTGACCAAATGGCTGTGCACGTACCTTTATCTGCGGAAGCGCAAGCCGAAGCGCGTTTGTTAATGCTTGCAGCGCACAATATCTTAAACCCTAAAGATGGGAAACCTGTAGTTACGCCAACTCAGGATATGGTTCTAGGTTCTTATTACTTAACCATTGAGAAGGCGAATGAACCAGGTGAAGGGCGAATTTTTAGCACTAAGGAAGAAGTTCTCCTTGCCTATCAGTATGATCAGATATCGTTGCATTCGCGCATTGTTATTCCTGCGCGCATGCTTGGAAAAACTTCATTTACAGCGGAACAACAACAAGCTCTTCTTGTCACGACGTGTGGGAAAATATTATTTAATGAAATTTTCCCTGTGGAATTTCCTTATATCAACGTTGCGGACAAGAAAAACCTTCTCGTTGGAACGCCTAATGAGTATTTTATCTTCGAAAAAGGTACGGATTTAAAAGCGTTTGTTGAAAAAGTACCTGTAAAGGGCGCTGTTGTGAAGTCCTTTTTGGGATCTATTATTGGAGAGTGTTTTAGCCGATTTGGAACAACTAAGACAGCTGAAATTCTTGACCGCGTTAAGCGTCTTGCATTTTCCTATTCAACAAAAGCTGGTATTACGATTTCTGTAGCAGATATTTATGTTCCCCAACAAAAAGAGGACATTGTAACTGATGCAGAGAAAAAAGAAGATGTTGTAGTTATGCAATTCCGCCGTGGTCTTATTACGGAAGAAGAGCGTTATAACCGATTTATTAGTATTTGGAGTAGTGCTAAAGATCAACTGACGAGTACATTGATGGATTCACTTGATCGCTTTAATCCTATCTATATGATGGCAGATTCAGGTGCTCGGGGATCTGTTTCGCAGATTACTCAGTTAGCCGGGATGCGTGGATTAATGGCCAATCCATCTGGGCGCATTATTGAATTACCAATTAAGTCTAACTTCCGCGAAGGTCTCAGTGTATTGGAGTACTTCATTTCAACTCATGGCGCGCGAAAAGGACTTGCAGATACGGCGCTTCGTACGGCTGACTCAGGTTATCTAACTAGACGTCTTGTGGATGTTGCGCAAGATACCATTGTTCGCAGTGATGATTGTGGAACAGACCGCGGTTTGCCGGTTTCACAAATTCGCGATGGTAAAGAGATTATTGAAGATTTGTATGATCGCATTGTTGGACGAATTGCGTTTTCCACTGTTCGCCATCCGGAGACGGGTGCAGTGCTTGTAGAGCGCAATCAATTGATCGATGAAACTATAGCTCGTACCATTATTGACGCAGGGATTACGGATCTTATGATTCGCTCTGTATTGACATGTCGTGCAAGACATGGCGTATGTATTAAATGTTATGGACGCAACTTAGCCACAGGTAAAATGGTGGAAATCGGTGAAGCAGTTGGTATTATTGCAGCGCAGTCTATTGGTGAGCCAGGAACACAGTTAACGATGCGTACCTTCCATACGGGCGGTGTAGCAGGCGATGATATTACTCAAGGTTTACCACGTATTCAGGAATTATTTGAAGCGCGCAATCCGAAAGGGCAAGCCATTATCACAGAGTTGACTGGTAAGGTGACTGAGATACGAGAAGCTAAGGATAAACGGGAGATTGAAATCACTGGTGAAGCTGAGACAAAAGCTTATACGGTGCCGTTTGGATCTAGGTTACGTGTGACGGTTGGTCAAGAACTGGAAGCTGGGGATGAGCTGACAGAAGGTAGTGTGGATCCTAAGGAGATGCTTCGTGTTAAGGGTTTGCGCGGTGTTCAAAACTATTTACTGCGTGAGGTCCAACGGGTTTATCGACTACAAGGGGTTGACATTGACGACAAGCACGTTGAAGTGATGGTGCGCCAAATGATGCGCAAGGTGCGTATTGTGGATAGCGGATCAACAGACCTTCTGCCTGGAACCTATGCTGATCTGTTTACCTATGAGGATGCCAATCGAGCAGCCTTGCTAACTGGCGGGGAACCGGCGGTAGCGAGAGCAGCGCTGTTAGGTATCACCAAAGCATCTCTTGAAACAGATTCCTTCTTATCTGCTGCGTCTTTTCAAGAGACGACGCGCGTGTTGACGGAAGCTGCTATTAAAGGTAAAGTAGATCGCTTACTAGGCCTTAAAGAGAATGTGATTATTGGTAAACTCATTCCTGCTGGGACGGGGATGGCAAGATACAGGAATATCGCATTGGTAGACACAGAAACTCAACAAATCGTAGGATCCAATGCTCATAGTGCACAAGAACCGAAATTGGAAAAAGTGACTGCTGATGTGGTTGAGTAAGATATCGGTCATCGTGTGATGCTTTTGCGGTGAATGTTGTATTTTAGAAGCTCGTGTAACCGCCTTTACTAGTGTGCGTAGTGCGCAGTAAAGGCGGTTCATTATTGCACATAATGATCTTCTGGGTATTGACATTGCACTGTTAAAGGTGATAACATATCGAAGTGTGCCTAGATAGGAAGAAGTGGAAATGGCGGATCGGCTGTATATTTTTATCGGATATGCAGATTAGCTGGCTACACACTTTGCAAAAAAGGCATCTGAACGAAGCATATCTTACGAGAGACACTGAGTCGTGTGATGCGTTTGCCACTGAGGCTGTGTAAAAGACAGGGTGTGTCTGTCGTATGATCGTTTTACATCTTGTTGGGGTTTACCTGCAGATTGTGAATGAACGCTTCGACAGTTGAAGCTTTGCGAAACTATTAGGCGTGTAGAACATAGTAAGTCAGCTCGGGGTTTTTAAGGTATGTGCGTCTTTTATTTGTCTGCAAATGATCCACCAGGGTCAGTGGTCTTGACTAAAGATGATGCACATGATTTGAATGTTGGCGGATGAGATAAGTCCGCTTTATAAGGAGGTGTACGACGTGCCGACGATTAATCAGCTAGTGCGTAAAGGACGCATGGTTATAGAAGAAAAGTCCGGAGCGCCGGCATTACAGAAGGGCTATAACAGCTTCCACAAGGAGCAAACGGATCTCCCTTCACCACAAAAACGCGGCGTGTGTACCCGTGTAGGGACGATGACCCCGAAAAAGCCAAACTCAGCACTTCGTAAGTATGCTCGTGTGCGTTTAACGAATGGTATTGAAGTAACTGCCTACATTCCTGGTATTGGTCATAACTTGCAGGAGCACTCCGTAGTTCTAGTGCGGGGCGGTCGTGTAAAGGACTTACCTGGTGTGAGGTATCACATTGTCCGTGGTGCACTTGATACTGCAGGCGTGAAAGACCGTCAACAGTCTCGTTCCAAGTACGGCGCCAAGCGTCCGAAGAAAAAGAAGTAATGAGCTTAAATGCTAGAAGTGATTTCTCTCATGTGATGAGGGTAATGGAAAGGGGGATTTGTCCATGCCGAGAAAAGGGCCAGTTCCGCGTCGCGATGTGATGCCGGATCCGGTTTATGAAAATAAATCGGTTACTCGCTTGATTAATAAGATTATGTTGGATGGTAAGCGTGGAGTAGCACAAAATATTGTTTACGGTGCGTTTGAAAAAGTACGTGAGCGTGCAGGTAAAGATCCGCTGGAAGTATTTGATGCAGCCATGAAAAATATCATGCCGGTTTTGGAAGTTAAAGCACGTCGGGTAGGGGGTTCAAACTACCAGGTGCCAATTGAAGTTCGTCCAGAGCGACGTTCTACGCTTGGCATCCGCTGGTTAGTCACCTATGCCCGTCAACGTCACGAAAAAAACATGGACGAGCGCTTGGCTAATGAAATTATGGATGCTGCTAATAACGCTGGTGGATCTGTGAAGAAGCGTGAAGATACACATCGGATGGCGGAGGCCAATAAGGCGTTTGCTCACTACCGCTGGTAGTCATTTGATGAATACAGTGTTATGCGATGCTATTCAGATCGCTTACGATGAAAGCAGGGAGGAGGGATTTCATGTCTAGACAGTTCCCGCTAGAAAAAACGCGCAACATTGGTATTATGGCTCACATCGATGCGGGGAAAACAACCACGACTGAGCGTATCTTGTTCTACACAGGGCGCGTCCATAAGATTGGCGAAGTGCACGAAGGTGCTGCGACCATGGACTGGATGGTTCAAGAACAAGAGCGTGGAATTACAATTACTTCGGCTGCTACCACTGCACAGTGGAAAGGGCACCGGATTAACATTATTGATACTCCTGGTCACGTTGATTTTACGGTTGAGGTAGAGCGTTCGTTACGTGTTCTTGATGGTGCTGTAGCGGTTTTTGATGCTAAAGGTGGCGTTGAACCACAGTCCGAGACTGTGTGGCGTCAAGCTGATAAATATGATGTTCCGCGGATCGCATATGTCAACAAGATGGATATTATCGGAGCAGACTTTTATGATTGCGTAGATCAAATTCGCGATCGTTTGAAATCTAATCCGGTGGCTATTCAAATTCCGATAGGCGCAGAGGATCATTTTACAGGTGTCATTGACCTGGTTGAAAATCGCGCAATCGTGTACACGGATGACCTTGGAACCACATCGGAATCACGGGATATTCCCGATGAGTATCGTGAGAAAGTTTCAGAGTACCGCATCAAGCTTCTTGAGGCAGTTGCAGAAGTAGATGAAGAATTGATGATGAAGTATCTTGATGGTGAAGAGTTAACTGTTGATGAGATTAAACGGGCATTGCGCGTTGGTACAATTAAGACTGGATTGGTACCTGTTTTATGCGGTTCATCGTATAAGAATAAGGGCGTTCAACCTATGCTTGATGCAGTAGTTGACTACTTACCTTCACCACTGGATATTCCGCCTGTTAAGGGCTTGGATGAAGATGGGGAATTTGAAGAGCGCATACCTGATGATGATCACGCCTTTTCAGCATTAGCGTTTAAGATTATGACCGATCCTTTTGTTGGTAAACTTGCATTCTTCCGTGTGTATTCTGGTCATTTGTCTTCTGGATCGTATGTTCTCAATTCAACAAAAGGGAAGAGAGAACGTATTGGACGGATTCTACAGATGCACGCAAACCATCGTGAAGAAATTCCTGTGGTTTATTCGGGGGATATCGCTGCTGCTGTTGGTCTTAAAGATACGACAACTGGTGATACCTTATGTGATGAAAAGTCCATCATTGTTCTAGAATCAATGGATTTTCCGGATCCGGTTATCTCCGTTGCTATTGAACCTAAGACCAAAGCTGACCAAGATAAGATGGGCATTGCTTTGAATAAACTTGCTGAAGAAGATCCTACCTTTAGGACGCGTACAGATCAAGAAACTGGTCAAACCATTATTTCGGGCATGGGTGAGTTACACCTTGAAATTATTGTTGATCGGATGGTACGCGAATTTAAGGTGGAGGCAAACGTTGGGAAACCAGAAGTTGCCTATAAAGAGACAATTCGCAATAAAGTCAAGGCTGAAGGTAAGTTCGTTCGCCAATCTGGTGGTCGTGGTCAGTATGGGCATGTATGGGTAGAATTTGAACCACTTGAACGCGGAGCTGGATACGTGTTTGAGAACAAAATTGTCGGTGGTGTGGTTCCGCGTGAATATGTGGCACCTGTCGATGCGGGTATTAAAGAAGCGATGCTAAATGGTGTCGTTGCTGGCTATCCGATGATTGATATCAAAGCGACAATTGTTGATGGTTCTTACCATGAAGTTGACTCTTCAGAAATGGCTTTCCACATCGCCGGTTCTATGGCTCTTAAAAATGGTGCCAATAAAGCGAATCCGACATTGCTAGAGCCTATTATGAAGGTTGAAGTTGTGGTGCCTGAGGAGTACATGGGTGACATTATGGGTGACATTAACTCGCGCCGAGGGCGTATTGAGGGAATGGAGTCACGTGCTGGAGCTCAAGTCATCAGAGGTTTTGTGCCGTTAGCGGAGATGTTTGGTTATGCAACTAGCCTCCGTTCGCGTACGCAAGGACGGGGAACGTATACGATGGAATTCTCGTCATACGAAGAAGTACCGCGTTCTGTTGCAGCAGAAATTATTGCAAAAAATAAAGGACAGTAAAACGATAAGGAGTTGATTTCATTGGGAAAGGCAAAATTTGAACGCAACAAACCGCACGTAAACATTGGTACCATTGGTCACGTTGACCACGGCAAGACGACTTTAACAGCTGCTATCACCACAGTTCTATCGCTAAATGGTCAAGCGCAAGCCATGTCGTATGCTTCGATTGACAAGGCTCCAGAAGAGCGTGAGCGCGGTATTACAATCAATACAGCTCATGTTGAGTATGAGACAGAAAATCGCCATTATGCTCACGTTGACTGCCCTGGTCATGCTGACTATGTTAAAAACATGATTACAGGTGCTGCACAGATGGACGGAGCTATCCTTGTTGTATCTGCATCAGATGGTCCAATGCCACAAACACGTGAGCACATTTTGCTTGCACGTCAAGTAGGTGTACCGCATATTGTCGTATTTATGAACAAATGCGATATGGTTGATGACGAAGAGTTGCTAGAGCTCGTTGAGTTAGAAATTCGCGATCTTCTAACTGAATATGAATTCCCTGGTGATGACACGCCTATTATTCGCGGATCTGCTTTAAAAGCTTTAGAAGATCCTAAAGGTGATTGGGCTGGAAAAATTACTGAGTTAATGGAAGCTGTAGATAGCTTTATTCCTACGCCAGTTCGCGATACAGATAAGCCTTTCTTGATGCCTGTTGAAGACGTCTTTACGATTACAGGTCGTGGCACTGTTGCGACAGGTCGTGTGGAACGTGGACAATTAAAAGTAGGCGACGAAGTAGAGATCGTCGGTTTGTCAGAAGCACCACGTAAAACGATTGCAACTGGTATTGAAATGTTCCGTAAGTTACTTGACTTTGCACAAGCAGGCGACAATATTGGTGCATTATTGCGCGGTGTTGATCGGAAAGATATTGAGCGTGGTCAAGTTATTTGTAAGCCTGGTTCGATTAAACCGCATACCTCTTTTGACGCATCAGTATATGTGTTGAAAAAAGAAGAGGGCGGTCGTCATACACCTTTCTTCAATAATTATCGTCCACAGTTTTATTTTCGTACCACTGATGTAACTGGCATTATTACACTTCCAGAAGGCGTGGAAATGGTTATGCCTGGCGATAACGTTACTCTTAAAGTGGAACTGATCGCACCGATTGCTATCGAAGATGGTACGCGGTTTGCTATCCGTGAAGGTGGACGTACAGTTGGCGCAGGTGTTGTTGTAGGTATTACGAAGTAAATGTTGAAGAATTAAAGCTAGGCGTATCGTGCGCCTAGCTTTTTTCTTTTTATTGGCATTGAAGCTTTTATATGCAACCTACTCCAGAGTGAGTGCTTGGTTTATTGCGCGTAAAGCATGTATAATAGAACGGGTGTCCTGATTGTGCGTAAACACCATTGAACTTTCTTTTGAAGGAGGCACACGATGAGCGAACCATCAGGCGTTACGGGTGGAGCATCTAGACCTGACGATAAGAACCAGAAATCTGGGTGGAGTAATTTATGGGATTGGATTAAGGCGATTCTTGTTGCTGTAGTCATTGCGTTTCTAATTCATCATTTCTTGTTTGCACAATTTCAAGTTGATGGGTTATCCATGTATCCTACATTGCATAACAACGAGCGATTGCTTGTAGATAAGATTCCATATTATTTTGGACCCCCTAAACCTGGAGACATTATCGTTTTTCGTTCTCCTTTTGGAGATGACTGGGTTAAACGGGTGATTGGAATACCTGGCGAAACACTAAAGATTTATGATGGGCAGTTGTACATTGATGGAAAGATTATAAAAGAACCATTTATTAATGGACCGATGAATCCTTATAAAAATTTTGGTCCTATTACTGTACCTCCAGGCGATTTATTTGTCATGGGTGACAATCGCAACATTAGTGAAGATTCACGTGTGATTGGGCCTATTCCGATCTCATCTGTCATTGGTAGAGTGGATTTTGTTTTCTGGCCACTCAGTCACTTTAAATTTATTGGTCCCACTCAAGAACACTATCTTCCACAATCACCTTGAAGATGATGGAGATCATTTTGGTTGATACTTGTGTTTTGCGGATTTCTTGTGTATAATTTCATACTGTTGGTTTCTGACTGCGATGATGCAAAAGGTTGCTCATGTACCAATGCCATATGGGTACCAATGGGGAGATTTTTGCGGAGTATGTCCAGCCGGTCATGAGCCGGAATAATTGGGCGATGAAGGAGGGAAACATGTGGCAAAGCAAAAAATTCGGATTCGACTTAAAGCGTATGACTACCGACTGCTAGATCAATCAGCTGAAAAAATCGTTGAGACTGCAAAACGGTCAGGCGCAGGAGTAGCTGGTCCGATTCCGTTGCCAACGGATAAGTCTGTGATAACCGTTCTGCGTTCACCGCATAAGTACAAGGATTCTCGCGAACAGTTTGAAATGAGAACGCATAAACGACTGATCGATATTTTGAGTCCAACGCAACAAACTGTAGATGCATTGATGCGCTTAGATTTACCGTCAGGCGTAGACATTGAGATTAAATTGTAGAGCTGTGCACGGCTTGGGAGGTGCAGGTAGTGAAAGGGATATTAGGACGCAAACTTGGTATGACGCAAGTGTTTCTGGATGACGGAAACGTAGTTCCTGTAACGGTTGTTGAAGCGGGACCGTGTGTAGTATTGCAGGTAAAAACCCCTCAAACAGACGGATACAGCAGCGTTCAACTTGGATTTGCAGATATGAAGCGGCCTTCAAAACCGCTTGCTGGTCATGCTGCAAAGGCCAATACGGTGGCCAAGCGCTACGTTCGTGAACTTCGTGGGCAACTTGATCAACAGTATGAAGTCGGTCAGGAAGTATTTGCGGATACGTTTAGCGCTGGAGATATCGTCGATGTAGTTGGCGTATCGAAGGGTAAGGGTACAGCGGGGCCAATTAAACGTCACAATCAATCCACTGGTCCTATGGGACATGGTTCTAAATACCACCGTGGAACAGGTTCTTTAGGTTCGATTGATGCAAATCGGGTCTTTAAGGGTCAAACGATGGCTGGTCGTATGGGTCATGAACGTGTGACTGTACAGAACCTACAAATTGTACGTGTGGATCGTGAACGGAATCTACTATTGATTAAGGGTGCCATACCTGGTCCTAAAAAAGGATTCGTCACAGTTCGTACAGCGGTGAAACATCGCTAACGAGTAAGAAAGGAGGTATATGAGATGCCGAAAGTACCTGTATACAATTTGAACGGAGCGGCAATTGGAGAAATTGAATTGTCGGATACGATATGGAATGCTCCTGTTCATCAAGCGGCAATGTACGATGTTGTGCAGAGTTTGCTAGCTTCTAAGCGCTCTGGAACACATAAAGTAAAAGGGCGTTCAGAAGTGCGCGGCGGTGGTCGTAAACCATGGAAACAAAAAGGTACTGGCCGTGCTCGTCAAGGTAGTATTCGTTCGCCGCAGTGGGTAGGCGGTGGAGTTGTACATGGTCCAACACCGAGATCGTATGCGTATCAATTGCCAAAGAAAATTAGGCGTTTAGCGTTACGCTCAGCGTTGACGACAAAAGTTCAAGCGGGAACCATTATAGTGCTTGATGAATTGGCTGTGTCGAATATAAAAACAAAACATATGCAATCTGCATTAGCAGCATTGGGTGTGTCGAGTAAAGCATTGTTAGTTGATGCTTCAAAAAGTCAAAATGTCTATTTGTCACTTCGTAACATACCGGGCACTTCATACTGTGCTGCAGATGGTTTGAATGTATATGACATTTTGAAATATGATCGATTGATTATCACTAAAGCCGGTGTTGCCCGTGTGGAGGAGGTGTTTGCGAAGTGAAAAATCCTCACGATATTATCCGTCGACCACTTGTAACTGAGAAGTCGATGGCGCTTATGGAGCGCCTTGTATATAGCTTTGAGGTTTCTGGCGATGCAAATAAGATTGAGATTGCAAAAGCGATTGAGATTGTGTTTCCGGGCGTCAAGGTAGTAAAGGTCAATACGATGTGGGTACCTGCTAAGCGCAAACGCTTTGGTAAGCACGTTGGTTATACATCTAAGTGGAAAAAGGCTCTAGTCACCTTGACGGAAGATTCGCAGCAACTTGATTTCTTCGGTCAAGCGTAGGTCTGAGTAAAGGAGGTATCCTCGTTGGCTATTAAAAAGTACAAACCGACTTCGCCGGGACGTCGTTTTATGTCGGTGTCGACGTTTGACGAAATCACAACTGATCGCCCTGAGCGTTCTTTGATCGAATCCTTGCCAAAACGCGCTGGTCGCAATCATCAAGGTAAGATTACGACACGTCACCGGGGCGGCGGGCATAAACGTCAGTACCGTATTATCGATTTTAAACGGAATAAAGATGGCATACCCGGCCGTGTTGCTACGATTGAGTATGATCCGAACCGTTCATCTCGCATCGCGCTCATTCATTATGTGGATGGTGAGAAACGGTACATTATTGCGCCGGTGGGCTTAAAAGTTGGCGATATGATCCATTCTGGTGTGGGTTCAGACATCAAGGTCGGAAATGCAATGCCCCTGTCTGCAGTGCCGGTTGGTACTGTTGTGCATAATGTCGAGTTGAAGCCAGGCAAAGGCGGTCAATTGGCGCGTGCAGCAGGTGCAGAAGCGCAACTACTGGCTAAAGAAGGAGACTACGCTCAGCTTCGCTTGTCTTCTGGTGAAGTGCGCATGGTTCGCATTGAGTGCCGCGCAACGATCGGACAAGTTGGAAATCTAGATCACGAGAATGTGAACTATGGTAAAGCTGGTCGTAAACGTTGGTTGGGCATTCGGCCTACGGTTCGAGGCGTTGTTATGAACCCGAACGATCACCCTCACGGTGGTGGTGAAGGTCGTGCGCCAATCGGACGCAAATCTCCGATGTCGCCTTGGGGTAAGCCTACTCTTGGCAAGAAAACACGCAAGAAGAATCACAGGACCGACAAGTATATCGTTCGTCGTCGCAAGAAGTAATCTTGCGTGACTTGCGAGAAGGGAGGACAATATCGTGGGCCGTTCATTAAAAAAAGGGCCGTTTGCTGACGATCATCTTCTGAAAAAAGTTGATGTATTGAATACCGCAAACGAAAAGCGCATCATTAAGACGTGGTCGCGTCGTTCGACGATTTTCCCGCAATTCGTGGGACATACCATTGCAGTTCATGATGGTCGCAAACATGTTCCAGTGTATATTTCTGAAGACATGGTTGGACATAAGTTAGGGGAATTTGCACCAACGCGGACTTTTAAAGGTCATGCAGGTGATGAGAAATCATCGCGGTCTCGTTAAGTGGGCTGGAAGATGAGAAAACTGAAGTAAAGGAGGTACGGAGATGGAAGCTAAAGCTATTGCGCGGCACATTCGTATCGCTCCGCGAAAAGTTCGATTAGTTGTGGACTTGATCCGTGGGAAGCGCGTTGGTGATGCGATTGCTATTTTGCGGCACACACCAAAAGCAGGATCCCCGGTTATAGAGAAGGTTCTGCGCTCGGCAATTGCCAACGCAGAGCATAATTACAACATGGATGTGGAGCAACTGGTTATTACGAAGATCTTCGTGGACCAAGGAACTACTTTAAAACGGTTCCATCCACGTGCGCAAGGTAGGGCGTTTAGCATTCTAAAGCACACGAGTCACATCACTGTGGTTGTGGGCGAAAAGTAGGGAGGGATTGACTGCATGGGGCAAAAGGTGCACCCAATTGGCATGCGAATCGGTATTATTCGCGACTGGGAGTCAAAGTGGTTTGCTAATAAGAAAGAATACAGAGGTTTGTTGCATGAAGACCTTAAAGTGCGGCAGTTTGTTCTAAAGCGCTTGAAAGACGCAGCAGTATCTCGTGTAGGCATTGAGCGTTCTGCCAATCGTTTGAATGTTACTGTTCATACTGCAAAACCAGGTATGGTGATCGGTAAAGGTGGTTCGGAAGTAGATACACTTCGCAATCAACTTTCTAGCTTGACTGGCAAGCGTGTACACATTAGCATTAATGAAATTAAGATCGCTGATCTTGATGCAAAATTGGTTGCTGATAATATTGCATTACAGTTAGAACGTCGTGTAGCATTTCGTCGTGCGATGAAGCAGGCGATGCAACGGACGTTGCGTGCTGGTGCAAAAGGTATAAAGGTGCAAGTGTCTGGACGTTTAGCGGGCGCAGATATTGCGCGTAACGAAGGATATTCAGAAGGAACTGTGCCGTTACACACTCTTCGTGCTGATATTGATTATGCACTAAGTGAAGCGGCCACAACGTATGGAAGAATCGGAGTTAAGGTGTGGATCTACCGCGGTGAGATTTTGCCAACGCGCGGGAAGAAAACCGCCGAATAGGGAGGTAACAAACCATGTTGATGCCAAAACGCGTGTTGCACCGCAAGGAACATCGCGGGCGTATGAAGGGCATGAGCAAGGGTGGCAACGAGATCGCGTTCGGTGATTATGGCCTTCAAGCGTTGGAGCCGGCGTGGATTACCAATCGTCAAATCGAAGCTGCTCGTATTGCTATGACGCGTTACATTCGCCGTGGTGGTAAGGTATGGATTAAGATTTTCCCGAGTAAACCAGTCACTGCTAAACCTGCTGAGACACGTATGGGAAGTGGTAAAGGTTCTCCGGAAAAGTGGGTTGCTGTTGTAAAACCTGGTCGCATTCTTTTTGAATTAGCTGGCGTACCGGAAGAAGTAGCACGGGAGGCGCTGAGACTAGCGTCGCATAAACTTCCTATTAAAACGAAGTTTATATCGCGTGCGGATATGGGGGGTGAACCAAATGAAAGTTAAGGACCTCCGTTTGCAAACGAATGGTGAGTTGGTCGATGCAATTGGTTCTCTAAAAGGAGAGTTGTTTAACCTGCGTTTTCAATTGGCCACTGGTCAGTGCGAAAATCCGATGCGTGTGCGCGAAGTTCGCAAAGCCATCGCGCGTGCAAAGACAATTCTTCGCGAGCGGGAACTAGGCATCGGTTAAGTTTAAAGGAAAGGGGAATCGATCTACATGGATGAGACCCGTAATGAAAGAAAGGTTCGGACTGGAACTGTTGTAAGCGATAAAATGCAAAAGACAGTTGTGGTTGCTGTAGAAACGACGAAGCCACATCCGCTCTATGGCAAACGTGTAAAACATACCAATCGTTTCAAAGCTCATGACGAGCAAAATGAAGCTAAGATCGGCGATGTGGTTCGTATTATGGAGACTCGCCCACTTAGTAAAGATAAGCGTTGGAGACTTTTGGAGATTGTAAAAAAAGCAGAAATTCTGTAATGCTCATTTTAGCGTGGGATGTCCCGTGCTGTTTGAAGGGAGGCATTTGCTGTGATTCAACCCCAAACGAGACTTGCTGTAGCTGACAATTCAGGCGCAAAGGAAATCATGTGTTTCCGTGTACTTGGTGGTTCAAATCGCCGTACGGCAAATATTGGCGATATCATTGTTGCTTCTGTAAAAAGCGCAACACCAGGCGGCGTTGTCAAAAAAGGCGACGTAGTTAAGGCGGTTGTCGTAAGAACGCGACGTGGTGTGCAACGGACCGATGGAACCTATATTCGGTTTGATGAAAATGCCGCCGTTATTATTCGTGAAGACAAAAGCCCGCGTGGAACACGGATCTTTGGACCAGTTGCTCGTGAGTTGCGCGATCGCGATTTTATGAAAATTATATCGTTAGCTCCTGAAGTACTATAAGGTGCTGCTTTGGAACGAGGAGGTGTGATGATGACCCAACCGAAGCTTAAGATTAAAAAAGGCGATCAAGTCATCGTAACGACAGGTAAAGATCGCGATAAAAAAGGTGTCGTTTTAGCGGTTTTTCCTAAAAAAAATCGAGTTTTAGTTGAGGGCGTTAACATGATTAAACGTCATATGAAACCAAGTATGACGATGCCTGATGGTGGTATTGTAGAACGTGAAGCACTGATTCACGTCTCCAATGTTGCGATTGTAGATCCTAAAACAGGAGCTCCAACTCGCGTCGGTTATAAGTTTTTAGAAGATGGTTCAAAAGTCAGATACGCGAAAAAGTCTGGCGAAGTGCTCGACAAGTAGCCAGGTTGAAAAGAGGTGTAGGGCATGGCACGTTTACGTGATCATTATGAAAATGAGATTATATCGCGTTTAATGCAAAAGTTTGAGTACAGAAGTGTGATGCAAGTACCTCGTTTAGAGAAAGTAGTTATCAACATGGGTGTTGGTGAAGCTGCTCAAAATGAGAAGGTTATGGATAATGCGGTTGGCGATTTAACGCTGATTGCTGGACAGAAGCCTGTTGTTACACGTGCTAAAAAGTCTATCGCTGGTTTTAAACTGCGCGAAGGACAAAAGATTGGTACCAAGGTTACATTGCGTGGAGAGCGCATGTATGATTTTGTTGATAAACTTTTCAACATTGCACTTCCTCGTGTACGCGACTTTCGTGGTGTATCATCGAAGGCGTTTGATGGTCGTGGCAACTACACATTAGGTTTGCGCGAGCAGTTGATATTTCCGGAAATAGAATACGATCGCATTGACAAGGTTCGTGGAATGGACGTCGTGCTTGTTACAACGGCTAAAACCGATGAAGAAGCGCGTGGTTTACTCGCAGAACTCGGAATGCCATTTCGTAAATCTTAAAAGGTCGTAGGGGGTAGAGTTGTGGCCAAGAAGTCGATGATTATTAAGGCTCAGCGTCCGCCGAAATTTAGCACCCGAGCTTATACGCGCTGCGAACGTTGCGGCCGTCCGCACTCAGTGCTGCGCAAGTTCGGGATTTGTCGGATTTGCTTTCGCGAATTGGCGCACCAGGGTCAGTTGCCTGGCGTAACCAAGTCTAGCTGGTAAGGGTAAACGGAAGGAGGTTGTCTTTTCATGGTGATGACAGATCCGATCGCGGATATGTTAACCCGCATTCGCAATGGCAATATGGTCGGCCACGAGAAAGTGGATATTCCTGGTTCGCGCATAAAGCATGCGATCGCTGATATTTTGAAATCAGAGGGGTATATTCGGGATGCGGAATTGATTCGAGATAATAAGCAGGGGACAATCCGCGTCCATCTCAAGTATGGTCCGAACAATGAACGTGTGATATCGGGATTAAAAAGAATTAGTAAGCCTGGTTTGCGTGTATATGCAGGATCAGAAGAAATGCCACGGGTGCTAGGTGGTCTCGGTATTGCGATTGTTTCAACATCGCACGGGATTATGACAGATCGTGAAGCTCGTAAGAATAAAGTTGGCGGAGAAGTTCTTTGCTACGTTTGGTAATTGAGTTTTGTTTAATTTAGAGGAGGTGTGATCGTGTCCCGGATCGGTAAAAGATCTATTCCAATTCCAAGTGGTGTTAACGTGGAGATTGACGGGAATGTTGTAACGGTTAAGGGTCCTAAAGGAACTTTAACACGCGCATTGCACCCGGACATGATTGTTAAAATGGAAGCGAGCGAAATTCAAGTTGAGCGTCCGAGTGACAGTAAACTTCATCGCAGTCTGCACGGTACAACGCGTAGCGTTGTTGCCAATATGGTTGATGGTGTGAATACTGGATTTCAAAAGACGCTTGAGCTTGTCGGTGTCGGTTACCGTGCCGCTAAGAGCGGAGACAAAGTGACGTTGTCGCTTGGATTCTCCCATCCAGTTGAGATTCTGCCTGAAGCAGGTCTTGAACTCGATGTTCCAGCTAATAACCGAGTCATTGTCAAGGGTATTGATAAAGAAAAAGTTGGTATATTTGCAGCTAAAATTCGTGATCTACGGAAACCTGAACCTTACAAAGGGAAAGGTATTCGCTACGAGAACGAGGTAGTTCGTCGCAAAGTTGGTAAAACTGGTAAGAAGTAAGGTTTAGGGGTGTGAAAACTTGATTACCAAACCGGATAAAGAAGCCGTACGGGCGCGTAGACATGCGCGGATTCGACGTCAATTGAGTGGAACGGCTGCTCGTCCCCGTCTAAACGTGTTTCGTTCTGACAAGCACATCTACGCTCAGATGATCGATGATGTATCGGGAACGACCATTGTCTCGGCATCTACTGTTGAAAAGTCTGTTCGTGAAAGTGTGCCTCATGGCAATACTGTTGCAGCGGCAGAAGCTATTGGAGAACTCGTTGCAAAACGTGCAGTAGAAAAAGGGATTTCTAAAGTTGTTTTTGATCGCGGTGGTTATTTGTATCATGGACGAATTCAAGCACTAGCTGATGCAGCACGTAAAGCAGGCTTGGAATTCTAATCGTCTAATGTAAGGGAGGGAAGTTACTCGTGCGTATTGATCCATCAAACCTTGATCTAACAGAAAAGGTGGTCTCGATCAATCGTGTCGCTAAAGTGGTTAAAGGCGGCCGACGCTTCAGTTTCAGCGCGTTGGTTGTCGTTGGCGATGGTCAGGGGCATGTAGGGGCTGGCCTTGGAAAAGCTTCTGAAGTTCAGGAAGCTGTCCGTAAAGGCGTTGCTGATGCAAAGAAAAACCTTATTCATGTGGCCATGCGTGGTACAACAGTACCACATGAAATGGTCGGTCGTTTTGGAGCAGGCAAGGTATTAATTAAACCAGCTCGCGAAGGTACAGGTGTTATCGCGGGTGGCCCTGTTCGTGCAGTATTGGAATTGGCTGGTATTAAAGACATTGTTACTAAGTCCTTGGGGTCATCCAATTCAATTAACATGGTACATGCGACATTGCAGGGCTTAGGAGCAATTAAACGTCCAGACGAGGTTGCTCGCCTGCGCGGTAAGACACTCCAGGAATTGCGCGGTTAGGAGGGCGATTTTCGATGAAACAATTGCAAATTAAATTAGTTCGGAGTTTGATCGGTCGGACCCAATCGCAGCGTGATACTGTGAAGTCGCTTGGCCTTCGGAAGATTAACCAAGTTGTACTTCGTGAGGATAATGCTTCGGTCCGTGGCATGGTAAGCAAAGTGAGTCATATGATCGAGCTTACTGAGATCGACGCCTAATAGGTTTTGGAGGGGTATCAGATGAAATTGCATGAACTTGCACCAGTACCTGGTTCTCGCCACTCTCGTAAGAGGCTTGGACGTGGCATTGGTTCCGGACTAGGTAAAACGTCTGGTCGGGGCCACAAAGGCCAATGGGCACGCTCAGGTGGCGGTGTGCGTCCTGGTTTTGAAGGCGGTCAAACACCGATTTTTAGACGGTTGCCTAAACGTGGTTTTAGTAATGCTCCTTTTAAGAAGGAGTGGTCGGTGGTTAATTTGAAAGAACTAGAACGTTTTGCAGCAGGAACTGTAGTAACTCCTGAGTTATTGCAAGCGGAAGGTCTAGTTAAAGGAGTTAGTGAGGGCGTAAAAATCCTTGCTGTTGGTGAGTTGTCTGCACCATTGACGATTCGCGCACACGCTTTTTCTGGTGCAGCGAAAGAGAAGATTGCAGCAGCTGGCGGCACTGTCGAGGTGATCTAGATGTTGCACAGCCTAGGGCGTGTCTGGCGAGCAAAGGATTTGCGCAAGCGCTTGTTGATCACCTTATTAATATTAGCTATTTATCGGATTGGCGCTGTCATTCCGGTACCTGGTGTCAATGCTTCGATGCTGCAGTCACTTGCTGCCAAGAGCCCTGTGGTGGGATTGCTTAACACGTTTTCTGGCGGTGCACTTTCGAATTTCTCGATTTTTTCGATGAGCATCTATCCCTATGTGACCGCTTCAATCATCGTGCAGTTGTTGCAGATGGGTGTTGTGCCACAGTGGGAAGACTGGTCCAAGGAAGGCGAGACAGGGCGAGCGAAACTGACGCAAGTGACGAGATACCTTACCATTATTTTAGGTTTGGTTCAGTCATCGGCATTAACGTTCTCCTTTACGCGTGAATTGGGACCGGGATTTATCGTGGATCCGAGCATTTGGACATTTGGGTTAATTGCTCTTACGCTGACAGCAGGTACTACTTTTTTGATGTGGTTAGGAGAGCAAATAACCGACAAGGGTGTAGGTAACGGAATCTCTGTCATTATCTTTTTGAGCATTTTATCTCGATTAGAGACAGTCATTCCTGAGATATATACCAATTGGTTTTATGCGCATCCCACAGAGTTATTTTTAAACATCGTTAAAGTTGTGGCTATGTTAGCAGGTGTATTAGTTCTTGTGGTGTTTGTTGTGTTTGTGCAACAAGGAGTTCGTCGAATTGCTGTCCAGTATGCACAAAAGCAAGTTGGTCAAAAGGTTTATAGTGGTCAGAGCACATTTATTCCGATTAAGGTCAATGCAGCTGGTGTTATTCCTGTGATTTTTGCGACTTCCGTGTTGTTTTTTCCGACAATCATTGCGCAGTTTTTTCACGGCAATAAGATTGCTACTTGGATTACGACAACGCTTAGTCCAACTTCAACGGTTTTTATTGTTGTGGAAATGGTACTGATTATCGGCTTTACATTTTTCTATACTCTAATTCAGATTAACCCAAGTCAATTGGCTGAACAGATGCAGAAAAATGGAGGGTATATAGTTGGTGTTAGACCAGGTAAGGCGACAGAAGATTATTTGGTTCGTATTATGAACCGGCTGTCTCTGGTTGGCGGGATTTTTCTAGCAGTTGTATCTGCAGTTCCCTATCTTTTTATGGGAATTACAGGCTTGTCGGGTGTTGCTTTTTACTTTGGTGGTACTTCGTTACTCATCGTCATTGGTGTGGCACTTGATACCGTAAGGCAACTAGAAGGTCTTGTGTTGCAACGGAGCTATAAGGGGTTCATCCGATGATATCAGTTTGGCAAGAAGGAGTGGGATTGGCATGCAAGTTGTATTTTTAGGGCTACCGGGTGCCGGTAAAGGTACACAGGCAACCAAAATTACTGAGGATTATGGTATACCACATATCGCGACTGGGGATATGTTTCGGTCAGCGATCTCTGCGGGAACTGATCTTGGTAAGGAAGTTCAGCGCTATCTTGATGCTGGTCTCCTCGTTCCAGACGAACTGACGATTCGGGTAGTTAAGGATCGTTTAGAGGCGAAAGATGCACAGAAGGGTTTCCTACTTGACGGGTTTCCCCGTACAAGGCCACAGGCGGAAGCGCTCGATCAGATTTTGGCTGAACTGGGTCGCCCGTTAACGAAAGTACTTTATCTCGTCGTTTCGCAAGATGAGTTACTTCGTCGCTTAACTGGTCGTCAAGTGTGTAAAGAATGTGGAGCAAGTTATCATGTAGTATTTAATCCACCGCATGTAGAAGGTATTTGCGATCGTTGCGGCGGTAAGTTAGTTACACGTGCAGATGATGAACCTCAAGCAGTTGCTGTGCGATTACAGCAAAATATGTTGCGCACAGAAGAACTTGCTGGGTTTTACGCAGAACGCGGTTTGTTGGGTAAAATTGACGGTGAACAAGCGATCTCGCACGTGTATGATGAAATACGGCAGATACTGCGAGGCGACACACATGATTACCGTTAAATCTCCTCGAGAGTTGGAAATTATGCGTGAAGCAGGGCGTATCGTTGCTATGGCACACGCAGAGGCCAAAAGGGTGTTGTGTGTAGGCATAACAACGCGCGAATTAGACGCAGTTGTAGAAGATATCATCCGCAAAGCTGGCGCAATACCTTCTTTTAAAGGCTATCAGGGCTTTCCGGCCTCTAGTTGTATCTCTATCAATGAAGAATTGGTTCATGGCATTCCTTCTGGACGGAAAGTTCAAGCTGGGGATATCGTGACGATTGATATTGGTGCTAACTATAAAGGTTACCATGGTGACAGTGCCTATACTCACGCAGTTGGGAACATATCTGCTGACGCACAGAGGTTACTCGATGTGACAGAAGCCTCTTTGTACGAAGGTATTAAACAGGCTCAAGTTGGTCATCGTCTGTCTGATATTTCTCATGCGATTCAGGTATATGTAGAAGCGCAAGGGATGTCAATTGTACGTGAGTATGTGGGTCATGGCATTGGTCAGGAAATGCATGAGGATCCGCAGATTTCAAACTACGGTCCACCTGGTAAAGGGCCACGCCTTAAAGCTGGTATGGTGCTTGCCATTGAACCGATGGTGAATTTGGGTGGACCTGAGGTCCGGACGTTGCTTGACAACTGGACTGTGGTAACAGAAGATGCTTCACTTTGTGCGCATTTTGAGCATAGTGTAGCAATCGCCGAGGATGGGCCGCATGTATTGACGGTTCTGTAAGCCAAAAGGAAGGAGTGAGTGCATGGCAAAGGATGATGTGATAGAAGTAGAGGGTAAAGTTATCGAACCTCTACCAAATGCTATGTTTCGTGTAGAACTTGAAAATGGTCATAAAATTTTGGCACACGTTTCGGGGAAAATTCGGATGAATTATATCAAGATTTTACCTGGGGATCGAGTTACGGTAGAATTATCACCATACGACCTTACAAGAGGTCGCATCACCTATCGGTATAAATAACCGGGAAGTGTGTAAGGGGGTTTGAACGATGAAGGTACGTCCTTCGGTAAAGCCAATGTGCGAGAAGTGCAAAATTATTCGCCGCAAAGGTAATGTGATGGTTATTTGTGAGAATCCTAAACACAAACAGCGTCAAGGATAATTAAAGGATAGTATAGGAGGTGCATGGAATGGCTCGTATCGCAGGCGTAGACTTACCACGCGATAAGCGAATTGAAATCGGCCTGACCTACATTTTTGGCATTGGTCGCCCGACGGCGAATCTGATTCTCGCAAAAACGGGAGTTGATCCTAATAAGCGAGTGACAGACTTAAGCGAAGAAGAAGTCCAATTACTTCGTGATGAGATCGATCGTACCTTTAAGGTTGAGGGAGATCTTCGGCGTGAGATTGCTTTAAATATTAAACGCTTAATTGAAATTGGCTCATATCGTGGTATGCGCCATCGCAGAGGATTGCCTGTGCGTGGTCAACGTAGCAAGACTAATGCTCGCACGCGTAAAGGTCCAAGGCGTACAGTTGCTGGTAAGAAGAAGTAAGTAGGGAGGCGTAGAAGTGGCTACAAAGGTTAAACGCAAGTCGACTGCGACCGTGCGGACAAAGCGCCGCGACCGTAAAAATGTAGAGACTGGGATTGCGCATATTCGCTCCACATTTAATAATACGATTGTAACGATTACTGATCCTACAGGTAATGCACTCAGTTGGGCTAGTTCCGGTGCACTTGGTTTTAAAGGGTCTCGTAAGAGTACTCCGTTTGCCGCACAGATGGCTGCTGAATCTGCAGCTAAAACTGCTATGGAACACGGAATGAAGACAGTCGAAGTGTATGTGAAGGGACCAGGTGCGGGTCGTGAGGCTGCGATTCGCTCATTGCAGACTGCTGGTCTTGAAGTTTCTGCGATTAAGGACGTTACACCGATACCGCATAATGGGTGTCGTCCACCTAAGCGTCGTCGAGTCTGAGTAAAGATAAGCGCTTAGTTTATGCGATTTTGCTGATTTGTATTCAAATAATCGCATAAAAAATTCAGGAGGTGTCAATACTAGAATGGCGAGATATACGGACCCCGTATGCCGGATTTGCCGTCGTGAGGGCCTAAAGCTATACTTTAAAGGTGAACGCTGCTATACGGACAAATGTGCCATTGATCGCCGCGGATATGCACCTGGACAGCATGGTCAAGGTCGCAAACGCACGAGTGAATATGGTATTCAATTACGCGAGAAACAAAAAGCGCGCCGTCTATATGGAATACTAGAAAAACAGTTTCGTGCTTATTATGAAGAGGCTGCACGCCAAAAAGGAATTACAGGTGATCGTCTGCTCTCGTTACTCGAAACGCGTTTAGACAACGTTGTCTATCGTTTAGGCTTTGCAGGTTCACGTCCAGAAGCTAGACAATTGGTCAAACACGGCCACTTTTCTATCAATGGTCATCGTGTGGATATTCCTTCGTACTCAGTACGTATTGGTGATGTTATTACTGTACGCGACAAAAGTGCGACATCTACGAAGTTTAAAGATGTGTTAGAGGCTGCAGAGAGTAAAACTGTTGTAGCGTGGTTGGAGCGCGATCTCGAAGCACGTAGCGGGAAAGTAGTGCGTTTTCCAGAGCGTCAAGAAATTGATGTTCCTGTAACCGAACAGTTAATTATTGAGTTCTATTCACGGTAATTTTACGCTGGCGAGTGTATACCACTCGTTGCGCGAACAAGTTACATTTTGCGCGCTGGCGTCGCCCGAAGGAGGGTTATGTGGATGATCGAGATAGCAAAACCCAGGATCGAAACGGACACGCTGAGTGAAGACGGTAAGTATGGCAGATTTATTGTCGAGCCGCTAGAAAGAGGTTATGGCACGACACTTGGGAATTCTCTTCGGCGGATTCTCTTGTCGTCGTTGCCAGGGGCGGCTGTCACTTCCGTCAAAATCGAAGGTGTACTGCATGAGTTTTCGACTATTCCCGGTATAGTTGAGGATACCACAGAATTTATTTTAAACATGAAACGCCTTGCTTTGAAGATACATTCGGAAGAAGAGAAAAAACTTTTTATCGATATCGATCAGGCAGGCGAAATAAAAGCAGGGGATATTCGCGCGGATTCTGATGTAGAGATTTTGAATCCCGAGCTTCACATCGCCACGCTTGCACCGGGTGCACGTATTTACGCTGAAGTTGAAGCGCGCAATGGTCGTGGATATGTTCCTGCCCATTTAAATAAATCGGATGATCAAGAGATAGGCGTATTACCTATCGATTCGATCTATTCACCGATTTATCGTGTGAATTATCAAGTGGAAAACACACGTGTCGGTCAGGTGACAGACTATGATAAATTGACTTTGGAACTGTGGACAGATGGTAGTGTTAAACCTGATGAAGCAGTGAGTATGGCAGCAGGTATACTTTCAGATCAATTGTATCTTTTTATGGGACTGACAGATCGTGTGCGGCATCATGAACAACCGATCGATCACGGCGAAGAACGAAAAGATAAAGTTTTAGACATGACGATTGAAGAGTTGGATTTGTCTGTGCGGTCCTATAACTGTCTGAAACGAGCTGGGATTAACACGGTACAAGAGCTATGTTCAAAAACAGAAGATGAAATGATGAAAGTTCGCAATCTCGGTCGTAAATCACTAGAAGAAGTCCAAGAGAAGATGGAGCAATTAGGGCTTACGTTGCGAGAAGAGGACTAATATGTTTTCCATTTTTAAAAAAGGAGGTATCCGGAGTGAGAGGATATCGTAAACTGAATCGTCGCACTGGCTCTCGTGAGGCTTTAATGCGCAGTTTAGTGACTGATCTGTTCATGTATGAGCGCATCAAGACCACTGAAGCAAAAGCAAAAGAACTCCGTAAAGTGGCTGATAAAATGGTTACTTTAGCGAAGCGTGGAGATTTGCACGCAAGACGCATCGCGGCGACTTATGTTCGTCCTGAGCCGATTGAAGGAACAGAACGCCAAAATGTTTTGCAAAAGCTATTCTCAGAAATTGGACCACGCTTTGCAGAGCGTAACGGTGGATATACGCGTATTATGAAACTTGGACCACGTCGTGGTGACGCGACTGAGATGGTGTACATTGAGCTTGTTGAGTAGATCGATATGAGCTATGCAAAAGGTGATGTGTACTACCTCGTATGATGGTTCGGACTTTCACGGTTTTTCGCGTCAACCTCGGTTGCGCACAGTCCAAGGTGAAATCGAGCGTGTGCTGAGTGTCGTGTTTGATTGCCCTATTGAGACGATAGCGGCTAGTAGAACTGATGCTGGTGTACATGCGCGCGCTCAGGTATTTCATTTTACATTGCCTCATCAACGTGTAGCTGTGGAGAAATTACCGTATATCTGCTCTAGACAATTACCAGATGATATTGTCTTAGAAAAAGCAGTAGTAGTGGATGATGGTTTTGATGCGCGGCGATCTGTGTTATGGAAAACATACCGCTATACCATCGCTCTAGGTCCCATTCAGGACGTGTTTATAAGGCGCTATGCGTTGTATGAACACCAAATGCTAGACGTTGATGCAATGCAAGCAGCGGCACTGCATTTAATGGGAGAACATGATTTTACTAGTTTTTGCACTGCTAGAGCACAGCAGGTGTCTAAAGTACGAACTGTGCATCGCATTCATTTTGCTTATGATCATCAAGCACGGCGGTTGCATATAGACATTACAGGAAATGGGTTTCTTCACAATATGGTACGGATTATCGTTGGGACGCTTTTGAATGTAGGACGTGGTAAGCTAAAAAGCATCGACGTTTTACACATACTTGAAAGTCGCGATCGTCGCACTGCAGGGCAAACAGCACCTGCTCGTGGTCTCACTTTATGGCATATTGAATATCCTTGTATCAATCTGTTGCTTGACGATGCATAGGTAGCTGCGTTACACTCGTTTTTAGCACATTGAACGTTATGGAATTGAGGAGGGACACCCATGCGGACGACCTATATGGCCAAACCGGGTGCCGTCGAGCGTAAATGGTATGTGGTTGATGCGGAAGGTATGCGCGTTGGCCGGTTAGCGACAGAAGTCGCATCCATTTTGCGAGGCAAGCATAAGCCGGAATATACACCACATGTGGATACTGGTGACTTTGTAGTTATTATTAATGCTGACAAAGTGGTATTTACAGGAAATAAAATGCATGACAAAATGTATTACCGCCATTCTGGATATCCAGGTGGATTGAAAACAACGTCTGCTGAGGAAATGCTGAGTAAGCATCCAGAACGCGTTATGGAAATGGCGATTAAAGGTATGTTGCCACATAACAGTCTTGGTGCTGATCAGTATCGCAAATTAAAAGTATATGCAGGTGCAGAGCATCCACATGGTGCACAACAGCCACAAGTTCTTGAATTAGCTAAGTAGTGGTCGTATGTATTGTATGGATGATGTACAGTCCTATTTATTAGGGTAGTAAAGGAGGGTTATCTAGTTTGGCACAATTACAGTATTGGGGCACAGGACGTCGGAAGACATCTGTGGCGCGTGTTCGTTTGTTGCCAGGTGAAGGCCGAGTAGAAATTAACCATCGTGAGATGGATGAGTACTTTGGTCTTGAAACACTTAAGTTAATTGTAAAACAACCATTACTCGTAGCTGATGTTTTAGGACGCTATGATGTTCTTGTCAATGTTCATGGTGGTGGGATTTCTGGACAGGCTGGGGCTATTCGTCATGGTATCGCTCGAGCACTGTTGAAAGTTGATCCTGATTTGCGCCCTGCATTGAAACGTGAAGGATTATTGACACGTGATGCACGCATGAAAGAGCGTAAGAAATACGGGTTAAAAGCAGCTCGCCGTGCACCGCAGTTTTCTAAACGCTAACGATCAGCAAAGTTTGGTGCAGAAGAAGGCACTCCACGATATGGGAGTGCCTTTTTATGATTGTAAAAAGGTTGCTATCTTGTCGAAATCGTTATCTATGTATACGATTAGAAGTGATACAATAGAAATATCGATGGAGTATGATGGCTTTGTGGTGTTATAGGAGGCGAAAGATATGGCAAAGGTAAGTGTTACAGAAGACGCGGTTCTCGAGGCGCTACGTGTCGTAGAAGATCCGGAAGTTAGACGTAGCATTGTAGAGATGGATATGGTCCGGCACATTGTGATCGATGGGTCAAAAGTGGATGTTGAGATTGTTTTAACAATTCGTGGTTGCCCGATGCGCTCCGTAATTGAGGATCAGGTGCGCGATGCTTTATTGTCGATCCCTGGTGTAACCATGGCTACTATTACGATTGGAACAATGACCGATGAAGAAAGAGATCGGTTTGCCACGAAGATTCGGGGTAAGGAAGGTGAAGAAACGGTATCCCCACTTTTACAAGCCGACTCATCGACTAAGTTTATCGCTGTGGCGAGTGGAAAAGGTGGAGTTGGAAAGTCAACTGTTACGGCTAACTTAGCTGTTGCTTTTGCACGTCTTGGATATCGTGTAGGTATTGTGGATGCGGATATTTATGGATTCTCTATACCTAATATTTTTGGTATTGCAGATGTTAAACCAGCAGTTGTATCTAACCTGATTATGCCTGCACAAACGCATGGGCTAAAGATCGTCAGTATGCATTTCTTTGTGCCTGAAAATCGTCCTGTGATTTGGCGGGGACCGATGTTAGGAAAAATGTTGCGTAACTTTTTTCAAGAAGTGCACTGGGGTGAATTGGATATCATGTTGCTTGACTTGCCACCTGGCACTGGCGATATCGCATTAGATGTTCATAACATGCTGCCGAAAAGTCTAGAGTTAATTGTGACTACACCACATGTCAACGCAGCTGATGTGGCTGTAAGAGCTGGATATATGGCACAACAAGTGAAGCATGATATTATTGGGGTCATTGAAAATATGGCGTATTATCAGTGCGGTCAATGTGGTGAAAAAGCTTATCTGTTTGGACAAGGTGGCGGCGAGCAAGTGGCACAGACGCTTGGAACTCAGTTACTGGCACAAATTCCTCTAGGGGAAATAGGGGCTTCAACGACAGGGTTATTTGCACCTGAAAGTCTTCAAGGTGAAGCGTTTCATGAATTAGCTATGACATTAGCAGATCGTCTTGCCATGCAACCATCAGTAACGGTGTGAACGATTTATTCCGGTATGAGTATGGAGTGGTTTTTAGTAAGTGCCTGAGAAAATTTCAGGCACTTTTTTGTTTTATAAAAAGTACTTGCGGAAATACTAAATAGTACAGTATAATGCAAGCACATACTTACGTATGTATGTGCTAACTTACTTACGGTTGCGGAAGGAGGATATTTGATGACTGAACCTTCCCATATTGCGGGAGAGGTGAAGACTCACCAGCGCATTATTGAAGCCGCTTTGCAAGAGTTTACTCAGCATGGATACAAGGGTGCAAGTACGCGTGCTATTGCTGAAAGGGCTGCAGTTAACGAAGTTACCTTGTTTCGACATTTTGGTAATAAAGTTGATTTATTGCGGATTGCTGTTGAGTATGAAGTCGCTCAGGTTAAGCTTCCAGATAATGTAGATGCATTTGTTGAAATGGATTTACGTGAGGGTTTCTCTCGGTTAATTCGGGAATACTTAATGCAATTGACACGTAAGGGCGACATATTGATGTTAGGTTTTGCGGAATCGTATTCGCATCCACAGATTGTTGATTCTCTTAAAGGTTTGTTCTGGAGAATTAGGACGATGCTACAATCGTACTTTTCTATCATGCAAGAGTCTGGAAAGATGCGTCAAGCAGATAGCTATGTACTGGCACAGATAGTCATTGCTACGCTTCATACGGCACCCGTAGTTAGAAAAACTGCACCGAAAGAAGTTTCTGACCAATTGACGGATGAAAGATTGGTTTCGTCTCTAGTGGAAACTATTGTTACTGCCTACGAAGTAGTCAAAGATAGACCCTAGAAAAAATAAAGGGGGAATATAGGTGAAAAGTTCACGCACCATAGGAATATTTACCATCGTCCTTATTGCAGTTATCGTAATCTTAGTTGGCGGTGGATACTATGTTTATGAACAAGCAAACTATGTAACGAGTTCTGATGCCAGTATACAAGGGACCATCGTTCCGCTTACAGCTCCTCAAGACGGGACATTACAAAATTGGAACTTATCCATAGGGGAAAATGTGACGAAACATGCAGTCATCGGTCAAACCGATGGCTTGGCAGGGATAACGGACATCTATGCTCCGATTTCAGGCACTGTAGTACAAAATAACGCTGTTGATAACGAGCTAGTTGTTCCAGGGCAACCTTTAGGATACGTAGTCAACTTAAACAATCTTGATGTGGTCGCCAATGTTCAAGAAACAGAAATTAATAATGTAGCTGTTGGTAAAACAGTCGATATAACAATTAATGCATATCCAAACACAAGTTTTACAGGTACCGTTACTCAAATTGGCGGTGGTTCTACTGTAGTGACAGAAGGTGTTCCAAATACGAGTTTGACGGGTGCATTTAATAAGCAAACACAACGGGTTCCCGTATATATTTCAATCGCCGGTAGTGAAGGGAAGACGTTAATGCCTGGAATGTCTGTAGAAGTCTCGATTCACCGTAATTAGTCGAAGAAGTCATATCAAGAATGGAGTGAATTCACATGCAGGGAGCAAGTGCGATTCGTGTCATCTTAATTAACTTGATCGTTGTTGTTGTTCTTTTTGCGCTGATTATTGCAGGATATTTTTACTATACGAACTCAACTAACTACGTTACTACTCAGGATGCACAAGTTTCAGGAACGATCGTTCCCATTACTGTTCCTTTTACAGGTACAATTACACACTGGTATGCTGCCGTGAATAGTACAGTTAATCAAGGAGAACTGCTCGGAAATCAGTCTAACTCATCAGTTTTTGCTTTAAATCCAGGTCTTTCGCAGATGATTGGAAATAACAAATCCATGTTAAATAAGTTAAAAGATGAAGAAACGGTGACGTCGCCTATTAGCGGTACGATTCTTCAGAACAATGTTGCGGTTGGACAGGTGGTAGAACCAGGACAGGTGGTAGCTGAAGTTGTCAACTTGGGCAATTTGAATATTACTGCCAATATTTTAGAAACCGAAATTCGTCACGTGAGTGTTGGGCAAACTGTAAATATTAGTATTGATGGGATCCCTAATACGAGCTTTAAAGGAACGGTTCAATCCATTGGAGACACGACAACATCTGCTTTTTCTGTAATTCCAAATCCAGATGCGGCACAAGGTAGTTATACAGCCGTTGCGCAACGGATTCCCGTGACGATCAGCCTCAATGGTGGCTATGCTGGAAAGGCGCTTGTTCCAGGAATGAGTGCGGTAGTCAGCATTCAAGTGAACAATAATAATAGCTGATGTGGCTCTGATGTGTGGTGAAAGGGGGTTTTGCGCTTGTCGTTTAAAGAGCGCTTTGGCATTAGCTTTCCAGCGTTATTTGCAGTTGTTCTTGGTGTATTTATGGCCATCCTTGATACAACCGTTGTCAACGTCGCTATTCCTAAAATGATGGCTGTCTTTAATGCGACTCAAGATGAGATGCAGTGGGTCATTACTGCATATCTATTGGTTACTGGAATGCTTACTCCAATTAGTGGATATTTAGGTGATCGATTTGGTCAAAAGAAGATTTATTTAATAGCGCTTGTTATATTCACAACGGGATCTGCATTGTGTGGATTGGCATGGAGTTCAGATGTATTAATTTTCTTTCGCGTCATTCAAGCTGTTGGCGGTGCGATGTTAATGCCAGTTAGTATGACCATTTTGTTCTCTTTGTCGAAACCTGAAAGACGCGGTGCCGTTATGGGGATATGGGGTATTGCACTAATGTTTGCACCAGCGCTTGGTCCAACATTGAGTGGATACCTTGTTGAATATGTCAATTTTAGATTGATTTTTTACATCAATGTTCCGATTGGGATTTTTAGCTTTTTACTGGTCACAGCGACGATTCCAGAATTTCCGGCCAAAAAAACGGAGAAAATGGATCTGCCTGGTCTAATCACATCGATTATTGGTTTCTTCTGTTTGTTGTTTGCACTGTCAGAAGGGCCAACAGATGGCTGGAGCTCACTTACGATTATTTCTTTGTTCTTCGCAGCTGCGGTATTACTTTCCATGTGGGTAGTTATCGAATTGACCGCGGAGAATCCAATGCTTGATTTGCGCTTATTTAAGCGCAGAGTATTCACTGTATCACTGATTACGAGTAGTTTATTGAATGTTGCTATGCTTGGTGCATTGTTTATCTTGCCAGTATTTTTGCAAGATGGACTTGGATTAACGCCTCTTCAGACAGGACTATTGACTTTGCCAGGAGCACTGTTGACAGGGATTTTGATGCCGATCAGTGGATTTTTATTTGATAAAATAGGTGCACGGCCGCTTGGCGTGATTGGATTATTTATTGTGATGATGGCCACATTCCAAATGATACAGATGAATTATGATTGGACATTCGGGGCCATTCTTGTAATTTATATGTTTCGGCAGGCAGGTATGGGTCTTGCTATGATGCCTCTATCCACAGCAGGGATGAACGATGTAACGAGAGATAAGATTAGCCGAGCAACGGCCTTGCAAAATACAACTCGTAATATTGCTGGATCCATTGGAACAGCTTATCTCAGTACAGTTATGCAAACCAATGATACAAAACACTTAGCTCAATTATTGGAACGTTTGACCATCCACTCATTTCAAGGGTTGCATGTCGCAGGTCAAATGCCGTCTGTATTTGGCCCGGCAAATAGCAATGTCGTCTCCTCCATGATGAGCGTGCTTGAACAAATTGCCTTTGAACGAGGAACACAAGATGCATTTGGAGTATCTGCTATTATTGCGATTATCGCCTGGATTGCCGTTTTCTTTATTGGGAAAAAGCGTCCACCAGTGGTTACTTCAGAAGCAGATAAATCACATATGATGATGATGGAATAACATAAATGAAAAAACAAAAGACCCGAGGTGAAACATACACCCTCGGGCCTTTTGTTTAACTACCACTATCTGAACCGCTATCTCCTTTGTCACTGCCACCATCTCCGCCGCCACCGGAGTCACTATCGCTACCACTACCTTTATCCTCTTCTTTGTTGCCTTGACTACTGCTATCTTTGGATTTTTGTTGACCCATTTGTTTTGGATTTCCTCCACCAGAAGACTTTACAGCCTCTTTCATGCTATCCATAAAGAGCAGACGAAATGTAGGTTCTTGTAATGCTTCAGTCATGATTTTCATCACTTCTTTGCGATATTCAGGACTTTTTAATAGTTGTAATTGGGTTTGTTGAAATTCTGGTGAAGCCATTAAAGTAAGTAATGATTTTTGATATTCAGGATCTTTCATCAGCTGTTTTTGTACCTCTGTCATCTGTTGCCGAGAGGCTTTTACAATAGCTGCGGCAAATGTGGTGTCTTTCATTTGATCCGCTAAAAAGGATTTGTTTTGTCCTTGTTGCAATGCTTTTTCTACCGCGGCAGAGATATCCGCATCAGTAATGGCAGCTTGTCGTTTAAATTCAGGTGTAGAGATTGTATCTTTCAATGTGTTCATGCCATCTTTGCTATGCAAAATGTCAATGACCATCGCTTTAATATCAGGGTAGCTTGGCTTACTTGCTTGTTGGCCGTTTGTCTGTTGTTGAGAGGAGTCATTTGTCGATTCATTACTTGCCGCTTGATCTCCTCCCATCGAACAACTCGTGAGCAAAAGGGTTGTCGCAAAAAGAGCTGGGGTTATTCGTTTTAGTAGTTGGTTTACCACACTGTCGTTCCTCCTTTCTATGGGTACTATGTCCAGCGAATAGGGGGTTATTCAATGATGTGTTATGGTTATCCTAAAGAAAAAAGCCCGAAATGTTCTCTTCGGGCTTTGAAAACAAGTAGCACGCATACACTATTGAACAGTAGAATGAACATTTGCACCTGAGATTAATTCTGATACAGTTGCAAATTGGTATCCTTTTGCGCGCAGGCCATCAATAATCGCTGGCAGTGCTAGGTGCGTTTGTTTACAGCTATCGCTTGCGTGCATTAAGATGATGTCGCCTGGTATGCATCGAGTGAGGACACGCTGTTTAATCTGTTCTACACCTGGGTTCATCCAATCAAGCGAGTCTGTGTTCCATTGAATCACTGTATAGCCCATTTGATTGAGGACTTGGATGGTATGTTTGTTAAAGTCTCCATTTGGAGTTCGAATCAAAGTGGTTTTGACACCAAGGACATCTTTTATGGCTTGTTCCGACTTTTGTACTTGCTCTCGCACCCAAGTATCTGTATGCTCGGAGTAATTTTTATGCATATGGCCATGACTTCCAATTTCAAAACCCATGGCTTTAATTCGTTTGGCTATCTCTTGATGGTGCAAAACCCACGGTCCAGAAAGAAAAAAAGTAGCTTTAGTCACGTGTTTTGCTTGTAAGATATCAAGAATAGGTCCTGGCGCTTTATCGCCCCATGAGATGTCAAATGTAAGTGCAAGAACTTTATTTGACGTAGCTACCTTATAAATCGCAGCAGGTGGTTTGGTCATTGCAGGGCTTTGCGCTGCAAGACTCACCGGCGCTGATAGGGCGAAACCTGTGCAAAACAACGTGGCAGCAAGGCTGACACGTGCAACAAAGCGTCGCACCGAATTCATAGTGAGCACCTCCGTATGTTCAGTCATAAAAAGTGTGCGCGAAAAACGTAGATAGCATACGAAAATAGAGGGGAAGTTTAGAATGATTCAGCTCGTACGCAGATATGGCAAGTTGTCTTTTTTATTTTTTTTGGTGGGGTCCATTCTTGGGGCGGTCTTTGCACATCCATTGCAACACGTATTGTTACCCTTTGTGCGGGATATTCGAAAAGTTGGAGTCAGTATGAGAGGGGAATCATTGATTGAAGTTGCCTTTACTATCTTCTCGCACAATCTAACGACAAGTCTGACTATGCTTATAGGCGGGATTATTTTTGGCATCATACCGCTTGTATCTGTGATGATCAATGGAGCATTAGTGGGATTTGTCCTTACGGTACTGACTCAAACGACACATGTCAATCCAATCTTATTATTTTTTACAGGCATTTTTCCGCATGGGATCTTTGAGATTCCTGCGTATTTACTTGCCAGTGGGTTTGGTCTTGAATTAGGATTTACGCTGTTTCGTTCGTTGTGGCACCGTAAGGAAACTCGTTCTGAATGGGTACAGTTACGTACTGACTTTGGACCTTCTATCCTTTGGATCATCATATTTTTAGCTATTGCGGCATGCATAGAGGCTGGGATTACTCCTCATTTGTTGGCCTGGGCCATAGGAACGCATCATTAATCGAAGTCTTCTACTTCGTCTGCCGGAAATGAGATGATCTTTTGTTCATCTTGTTCTTTGTATGCAACGGTGTAGAGATCAACTGAGCGAGCCATGACTTGTAGTTGCGTGATATGATATTCCTGTTCTAATTTCTTCTCAATCTCTCTTTTAGCTGAGATGTACCTCTCATTTTGCGGCGTAAATAACAGCGCAGTCTCGATTTTTGCATAACTTAAAATAAATAATTCTGCATCTAGTGACATCGCTCTGCCTCCTTTCGGTTTATATGGTACCATATGAAGCGTAAGATGTAGTACGCAGTTTTGGATTTGAAAGGATGGGTTTACATGAATCAATCGAATAATAAAAGGCTACGAGTCATTGGAGTTCCTTCCGACTTAGGACAGGGAAGACGCGGTGTCGATATGGGGCCTAGCGCCATTCGCTATGCAGGGCTTTCTGATCGTTTGAAAGAATTGGGATATGAAGTTCAAGATTTAGGTAACATTGATGTACCGACACCGGAATCACGTGTGCAGGGTTTAGAAAAGCTGAAGTATTTGGATCAAGTACGCGTTGTTTGTGATGAATTGCGCGTTCTCGTGCGCGATGCCTTGCAGGAGGGATTTCTACCGATCGTACTTGGTGGCGATCATAGTTTATCGATCGGCAGTGTGGCAGGTGCTGTGGAGGCTAGAGGCAATCTCGGATGTATCTGGTTTGATGCACACGGAGATATGAATACGGACGAGACGACACCAAGTGGCAATATTCACGGGATGCCTTTGGCAGCGTCACTTGGGTTGGGGCATACTGACCTTGTGTCACTTGGCGGCTTTAGCCCAAAGTTGCAAGCTAAAAATGTTGTTCTCGTTGGCGCGCGATCCATCGATGATGAGGAGCGCCGATTAATTCGGGAGTCAGGTATGCATGTATTTACTATGGCTGATGTAGATGAGATGGGTATTAGCGTCGTCATGCATAAGGCGATCGAACTTGCATCGCAAGGTACAAAAGGTGTGCATCTTAGCGTAGATCTAGATGCGCTTGATCCCATGTATGCGCCTGGTGTTGGCACTGCAGTCAATGGTGGATTTACATATAGAGAAGGTCATCTTGCCATGGAAGTACTGGCCGCTAGTGGATGTGTGACTTCTGTTGACTTTGTTGAAGTGAATCCCATTCTTGATTTGCAAAATCGCACAGGGCAGATGGCTGTTGAGCTTGCATCGTCATTACTTGGCCTTACGGTTATGTAAGTGATCTTGAGAAAAGAAGGTATGGCAGTAGGATGTTTGTAGATGAGCGATATGAAGACATGGTAGAGCGCGACGATTTGATATGGATCGACGTAAGATCTGGTAGTGAATTTCAAGAAGCTACGATTCCTCATGCAGTGAATATTCCTCTATTTAATGATGAGGAGCGAGCTCGCATTGGTACTGTGTATAAACAGGTGAGTAAAGCTGCTGCGATGGAACTTGGACTGGAGATCGCATCTGAAAAGTTACCGCACATCGTTGCAAGTGTGCGCGGCGCGTGTGCAGATGGGAAAAAACCAGTTATTTTTTGCTGGCGTGGTGGCATGCGTAGTAAAACAGTGGCGACAGTCATTGATCTGATGGGGATCTCCAGTATTCGTTTGAGTGGTGGCTATAGGGCCTATCGACAAGTGGTTGTAGATCAACTTGCGCAGTATGCAGGCGTAGAGTTGCCGCCAGTTATCGTTCTACATGGCATGACAGGCGTAGGCAAAACAAATATTTTACACAAATTGGCTAAGCGTGGTGAACCGGTGCTTGATCTAGAGGGCCTAGCTGGACATCGGGGATCTGTATTTGGTGGTATTGGCCTTGATGTGGCGAATCAACGCACATTTGATAGTTTGCTTCTTGCACAACTTCAAAAGTTGCAACATAGTCCATACATCTTCATGGAGGCTGAAAGCAGGCGTATTGGACGGGTGACCATGCCTGAATTTTTATTTGTTGCCAAACAGCAGGGGTATAACATCGAGCTTACAGCGCCCATGGATGTGCGGGTTGCACGTACATTGTTGCAATATCGTTTGCATGATGACCAATTATTTGCTGATCAAGTCCTGTATGCACTTCAATATATCGAAAAACGATTCTCTCCAGATTTGCGTCAACGAGTGTTTGAGTGGCATGCGATGGGGGATTATCCTTCATTAGTAGAGGCGTTGCTTGTTGAATATTATGACCCCCGCTATCAGCATGCCATGGAAAGCTACGACCGGGAGTTCACTTGCTTAGATGTCACTGATTATGAGTTAGCGACAGAACAAATCTGTACTTATGCACAGGAACATATCAAACGAGTAACGGCGTTCCAGTAATCATTTTGAGTGATAGGGACATTCGCAGTAACCAAATGAACCTCCCCCGCATCTTATAGAAAACGCGATTCTTTCTAGTGGCGGGTGAGTGCGGATATGATCTATCTAGCGTTAGGCGATTCTATTACATTTGGTTATGATGCTTCAAGTGATGAGCACCGTTTCGTCAATATTTTGACTCAAAAGCTAACTCAGGTGGCGCGAACTAGTGTACATCTGCATGCAAAACCGGGATGGACATCAAGCCAATTATTGCGATCGCTTGATAAAATTCCACCATGTATTCTTGACGAAGCGCAATTGATTAGTCTGATGATTGGTGGCAATGACCTCATAAAAGTGATGCCGTGGTATCTAGACGATGTAGATACTGCAAAGGAACGATTGGAAAAATCCTTTTATCCACAAGTTTTAGCGATTGTTGATAAAGTCAAAAAAAATCCTGACGCCATTTTGATGATTTGCACAGTCTATAATCCTTTTCCTAAGTCTGATATTGCAAAGAAGGCGTTAACTGATCTCAATCAACTGTTGCGGGATATTGCGAAGAAACGTGGTTGTGTAATCGTTCCTGTCGATGAATGGTATGGCGGAAGTGAAGAACAATTTGTCAACGGATTCAAACGGGGAGAATTGCAGGACTTTCGACTTGTGCGCAATCCGATTCATCCAAATGACGCGGGACATGAACGCATAGCAGAGGCGATTTTGGCCAGTTATCTGAGTATCCGCAAGCGGCAACAAGGGACCAGTAGTAAACACCCGGCTAGAATGGATAAGGGTCCACAGGTTAAAAAACGATTAAAGAGACGCAAGAGTGCTTCTGGTGTATAATGTTTGAAGCAGCGCGTCATGGATCATGCAGCATGTGGGGGCTTGACATGGAACGCGTGAAGCAAGAAACAATCCAATTAGCGATGACTGGCGATCTCCATGCATTTGATACCATTGTAGATGGATATAGAGATGCATTACACCATTTGGCATTTAATTTGCTAAACCATGAACTTGAGGCAGAAGATGCTGTCCAAGAGACGTTTTTGCGGGTATTTCAACATGTATCGGAATATGATAATCAGTTCAATTTCACGACATGGGTATATCGCATTGCTACAAATGTATGCATCGATCGATTGCGTAGACGAAAGTTTACAAGTTCTTTAGATGCATCTGTTTCTCGGAGTGATGGCACAGTAGGGCATGGGTGGTATGAGTGTATTCCTTGCAATGCGCCATCACCAGAAGAAGAAACTATTCGCGAAGAGATGTGTGTCGAGGTTCGCGAGGCATTACTTTCATTGCCGCAGATGTATAGAACGATTCTTATTTTACGTTATATCCAGGAATTATCATTACGTGAGATTAGCGAAATACTTTCTGTTCCACTTACGACTGTAAAGACGCGCATACATCGTGGACGGTTAGCGATGCAGCGTAGCTTTCTTGCAGGGACAAGCTAAGTTTCATGTGATGATCTGACACGGTGAAACAGCACAGGTAACGATGTCAGTAGTTGGGTGGATTTTATGGATCAATTGATGGCGCTGCTAGATAAGTTCACTGTCTTTGACGTGATCGACATATTAATTGTATCGTATGTTTTTTATCGAGGAATCCTGCTGATTCGCGGAACACGAGCAGTCCAATTGTTAAAAGGGATTATCGTGCTTCTGATTGCGACAGGGTTAAGTGGAATCTTCCATTTACAAGCACTCAATTGGTTACTCGACCGAGTGCTTGAGATGGGGCTATTTGCTGTACCTGTAGTATTTCAGCCAGAATTGCGAAGAGCGCTTGAACAACTAGGAAGATCAAACTTGATGAATTTGAGTCGACGTTGGCAACATGTACAAGAGGATCCTACACGCGTGATCCAAGAGACTGTAAACGCGGCACAGGTATTTGCAAAAAATAGAATTGGCGCGTTGATTGTCTTTGAACGGGAAACTGGACTCAATGAATACATTGAAACAGGTATTGCCATTCGTGGACTCATTAGTTCGGAGCTTTTGATCAATAGTTTTATTCCCAACACACCGTTGCACGATGGAGCGATCATCGTTCGCGGCGATCAAGTGATCGCTGCTTCTTGCTATTTGCCATTAAGTGACCGGTCGGATCTAGCAAAGGAATTAGGTACTCGTCATCGAGCGGCAGTAGGGATCACTGAACAATCTGATGCACTGGTTGTCGTTGTATCTGAGGAAACTGGAAAGATATCTGTTGCAGAAACGGGAGTATTGACGCGCGGGTTAGATGAAGTGACTTTAGCAAATACATTAACTAATGGGTTACATCGAAAGCGACGCAATGCAGGGTTGCGGTTTTTTTCAAGGAGAGTGGGGTCCCCGTGAAACGCGATCGCGATTTACTGCAAAACAACAATTTTGTTCGTCTGATTTCGCTTGTTATGGGCATTGCATTGTGGGTGATTGTCAATTCAGCTCCAGGTGGTCAATCCAATGGTCTTGCCACCATCACTCAAACGCTACGCAATGTTCAGGTAACGGTAGTTGCACCGTCAGATATGGTTGTTGTGTCTGAGCAACCACAAAGCGTAAATTTGAGTGTGTCTGGGAGCATCATCGATGTGGCAACTGTACAAGCAGAAGCCTCACAAATTCGAGTGGTAGCTAATGCATTGACGCTTGGACCGGGGATTCACCAAGTTCCAGTGATCATGGAACATGTGCCATCTAGTTCAGTCAATTATGTACCAGATACAGGATTTGTTACAGTTGATTTGCAGCCGAAAATTGGCCAATCGTTGAAACCAAAACTAACGATCGTTGGTCAACCAGCAACAGGTCTTTCGTTAGGTCAACCGATCGTGTCTGTTTCTCATGTGGTTGTCAGTGGACCTAATACGTTAGTCCACCAGGTGGTAGCTGTAACGGCTCGTGTCAATGTTTCTGGTGCGCAAACTAACTTCACGCGTATTATTCCTGTGTTTCCTGTGTCAGCAGATGGACGAGTCATTCCAGGAGTGGTGTGCAACCCTTCAACTGTTACTGTTACCATTCCAATTGAAAACCCTGTTCACGCGGTGAAATTGGTGGCAACTACTGTAGGAACACCTTCGGGTAATGTGGTTGTTTCGGGTATTTCTATCAATCCTTCGCAAGTTCAGGTGCAGGGGACAAGCTCTGATGTAGATGCCCTCACAAGTATTGCATTGCCACCTATTTCTGTAGACCATCTTACACAGACGCAAACGATACAAGTGGCTATTCCTATCCCTTTTGTTGGGGCACATCTCAGTACACCGACAGTGAACGTAACAGTAACCATTGCTCCGAAAGCGACGGTTACTTTGCAAGGGATTCCAATATCCCTAGTGGGCAATGCACAGGGTACTGCATATACTTTAGAAGGTCAAAAAACCGCTAGTATAACGATTACCGGACCAGCAGACATTGTGACGTCGCTTACAGCTGCAGATATTGAGGCGTATGTAGATGTGAGTCAGGTGGCAAATGGCATGAAAAAATCGCTACCCATTCAAATTTCACTGCCTATGTATACTCAAACTGCGAGTATTGTACCTGCAACGGTAACTGTTGCGGCTGTAAAGAGTTCAGGATGAGCACGGAAATATTGGTGTGGACATATTTGGATGATTGCGAGTTGTGGGTTAGTTATGTGACAATATGAAAGATACCGTTTTGAACTAGAGTGTAAGTAAGGGTGCGAGACTGTTGTTAATCCCCCTTGCTTTTTGAAGGAGATAATGGTGTGGCGCGTTTGTTTGGTACAGATGGAGTTCGGGGAGTTGCTAACCGCGATTTAACTCCAGAATTGGTTTTTCAATTGGGGTATGCAGCTGCTCGTGTTTTATGTGAAAATCAAAATAATTCCTTTTTTGTAGTTGGTAAAGATACTCGTTATTCTGGTGATTTGCTCGAATCAGCGCTGATCTCAGGGGTTCTTAGCGCTGGAGTCGACGTTGTGCAATTAGGTGTTCTACCAACACCGGGGGTTGCTTACGTGACGAGGTCGATGGGAGCAACAGCAGGTGTGATGATTTCTGCCTCTCACAATCCCATGCAGGATAATGGCATTAAATTTTTCGGGGCTGATGGATTTAAATTACTTGATGCGATTGAAGATATGATTGAGTTAGAGCTAGGTCGCATTGTACCGGCTGATCGTCCCATTGGAGACGCAGTAGGACGTGTGCGCCATCACCACCATGGCTTGCGTGATTACATGGAATTTTTAAAAGGTACCGTAAGACATCCTTTCACAGGTTTGAAAATTGCTGTAGATGCAGCCAATGGTGCTGCTTACGCAATGGCAGGGGAGGTACTGCGCAGTCTAGGTGCTGATGTATTTTTGTTTCATGCAGAACCAGACGGTGCGAATATCAATGTCCATTGTGGGTCTACACATCCGCATACGATCGCGAAACTCGTTCGGGAAACAGGTGCTGATGTTGGACTGGCCTTTGATGGAGATGCAGATCGACTTATCGCTGTTGATGAAAAAGGCTGCGTAATTGATGGCGATCGGATTATGTTGATTTGTGCCATGGATATGGAACGACGAGGAGAACTGAAAAACCATACAGTTGTCACTACAGTGATGAGCAACTATGGATTTATGAAAGCCGCGCGGCAACTAGGTTTGAATGTCGTGAAAACGGCTGTTGGAGATCGCTATGTTATGGAAGCGATGCGCGATGGTGAATATGTGTTAGGTGGCGAACAGTCTGGCCATGTGATTTTTCTCAATCACAACACCACCGGAGATGGTGTGCTTACCGCTTTGCAATTAGTGGATGTCATGATTGCTACAAAGCGTCCGTTGAGCGAATTAGCAGCAGTGATGCGTTCTTATCCGCAAGTGCTTGTGAATGTGCGAGTGGCAGATAAGTTGGCGTGGCGCAATCATGCGCCTATTGTGGATGCCATTGCTCGGGTAGAGGCACAACTTGGAGATGATGGGCGCGTGTTGGTCCGTGAATCAGGCACCGAGTCTATCGTTCGCGTCATGGTAGAAGGGCCTAGTGAAGATGTCGTGGCGACCTATGCAGAATCGATTGTGTCGATTGTAAAGCGTGAGTTTGGCGTGTGATGAGCTGTTTTAGTGTCTGTAACGATGATGAGGATAGTTGCAGACACGGAGTAGGAGGTGATGATAGCAAAGCGGTGGGGACGAGAAAAACGGGGAATGCAATATGGATGAATCAGTAAAATGACTGTCTTGATAAGCGCCAGGGCTGTGAGATGATCTTCTATTACAGTCGACGCGGTGGAGGTTAGCGAAGAGTTCGGCGGGTGCCTCCCGATGTGATCCGCATTGTGAAAGAATGCCACAAATCTGTAAGGTAACTTACAGGACAAAGGCAAACTAGGATGTCCTAAAAGGGACAATCCCTAATCCCCTAACTTCCGTTTTTGCAACTACACTTAGCGAGGATTGAAGTTAAGCAAAATAGGCACTGCAGATTGCATGTGCCAATGTGATTGGGGGTAGGGCGTTTATGTGCGGAATTATGGGTTATATTGGTGGGAGACAAGCGCAAGATGTATTATTAAACGGACTAAGTAAATTAGAATATCGAGGATATGATTCAGCAGGTGTAGCTATTGCTACTAAAACTGGGTTACATGTAGAAAAAGCAGTAGGAAGATTGCAAGTACTTGCGGATCGTCTAACGACATCTCCTATTGTAGGCAATGTGGGTATTGGTCATACAAGATGGGCTACACATGGACGCCCTTCGGATGAAAATGCGCATCCACATACAGCATGTGGTAATGAATTTGCTGTTGTGCACAATGGAATTATTGAAAATTATCTACACCTAAAGGAGCAACTCTTAGCTTCTGGTCACCGCTTTTCTTCAGAAACGGACACAGAAGTGGTTGCTCATTTGCTTGAGGCTTATGACACTGGGGATCTATTTTCGACCGTTTTACGCATGATTAAGGAGATTCGTGGAGCGTATTCACTTGTGATCGTTTCGGAAAAAGAGCCCGGCCAAATTATTGCTATTCGCAAGCATTCACCTCTTGTTGTAGGTTTTGGCAAAGGAGAACAGTTTCTTGCTTCAGATATCCCTGCACTCCTCGATTACACTCGAGAGGTTCATATCTTAGAAGAAGAAGAGATCGTTGTTCTTACGTCGGAGGCTATCCAATGCTTTGATTTTATGGGCCAACCGAAAAAGATGAAGCCTTTTACCGTCACCTGGGATGCACAGGCTGCAGAAAAGGGTGGGTACGACCACTACATGGTAAAGGAAATCTATGAACAACCAAAGGCAGTGCGCGATACACTCAGTGGTCGAGTGACAGAAGATAGCTCTCGTGTCGTTCTTTCTGAACTTGGATGGACAGAAAAAGAGATCAAACAAATTGATCGCATTCATATTGTTGCGTGTGGCACATCGTATCATGCTGGACTTGTTGGGAAAGCAGCAATTGAGAAGCTCGCACATATTCCTGTGGATGTTGAAGTGGCTTCTGAATACCGCTATCGAGATCCGATCATGACTAAACACACATTAATTCTCGTGATCTCACAGTCTGGAGAAACTGCGGATACGTTAGCAGCCTTGCGTAAGGCAAAAGAAAATGGTCATCGTGTGGTGGCTATCACTAATGTAGTGGGTAGTTCTGTAGCACGCGAAGCTGATCATGCTATTTTTACATGGGCTGGCCCGGAAATTTCAGTGGCATCGACCAAAGCATATACTACGCAATTGATCGCACTCTATGTATTTGCGATCTACCTTGGGCAGTCGCTTCAAACTGTTGATTCTGATGTTTCTGCAGAGTTAGTTCGGGAGCTGCAGACATTACCTCGCAAACTAGACGCAGTGCTTGAGACTGCACCACAGATTGAGGAGATCGCGCAAGTATTTGCAACCTGGGATGATGCTTTTTTCTTGGGGCGTGGTATCGATTATTTTGTGGCGCTAGAGGGTGCGCTTAAGTATAAGGAGATTTCTTATATTCATGCGGAGGCCTATCCTGCAGGTGAATTAAAGCACGGGACTCTAGCGCTTATCGTAGAGAATGTGCCGGTCATTGCACTGGTAACTCAAGATGTTCTATATGAAAAGTCGCTTAGTAACATCAAAGAGGTAAAAGCTCGTGATGCCTATGTTCTAGGTATTGCCTGGGCTGGCGATGAGGAGATTGGCAAATCTGTTGATCGCGTATTGTATGTTCCGCGAACACTGCCCTTTTTTGCGCCTGTCATGTTAATCGCACCGCTCCAATTGCTCGCGTATTATGCGTCTGTTGCTCGTGGAAATGATGTGGATAAACCGCGCAACTTAGCCAAGAGTGTGACTGTTGAATAGGATTTCTGTAAGGTAACACATGACACATCTAAGTGTGCTTTAATCGCTTGACTGTACCCGCAGTGACAAATGACTTGTTACTGCGGTTTTTTTATCTAGCTGCAAGTTGTGTATAGTTAGGTAGTCAGCTTGATCAATAGAAGGGAGATATTTATGGCTGCCACAGAACATCCCGATTATGAAATAGAAAAAAATTGGTTAGCTTATACCAGGACATACATCGATCAAGTGATGAGAGATAGTGAAAAACATACGGAGAAATATAAAGCTAATATAAAGGAAGCTATGGCTGAGCTAGATGATCTAGATAGCAGTCAAAGTTACATTAACATCCTAACAAATACGCAGTTTTTACATGTTTCTGAACAAAGTTTCCGGCAATTAAGCAAAGTTCATGATCGACCTTATTTTTGTCGCATTGATTTTATACCTGAGTCGGAGAATCAATTTCAAAAATTATACATAGGTAAAACTTCGTTATTTCGCCTTGAAGATTTTGCACCTATTATCGTGGATTGGAGATCTCCAATTGCGAGTGTGTACTATGATGGTCGGATCGGTTCGGTCTCATATGAGACCCCACACGGAGAAATGCATGGGGAATTGTTATTAAAACGACAATATACAATTGAAAAAGGAGTTCTCTTAGAAATTCGGGATATTGATATCACTACGCGCGATGAGCTCTTACAAGCTTCTTTGTCCGCTTCATCGGATAGTCGATTGACAGATATCATTGCGACTATTCAGGCGGAACAAAATAAGATGATTCGAGCGGATATCGATCGTCCATTAATTGTACAAGGCGTAGCTGGAAGTGGCAAAACAACGATTGCTTTGCATCGAATAGCTTATTTTATTTACACCTATGCAGAACGATTTTCACCCAATGAGTTTATGATTTTAGCGCCCAATAAGCTATTTCTGCGCTTTATCTCAGAAGTTCTCCCAGAACTTGGTGTAGAAGATGTAAAACAAACTACTTTTATCGACTTTATGTGGGAATGCATCGGTAAAAAATATAAACTAATAGATCCAAATGAAAAACTACTCTACCTTCTTCAAGAAGGACGTCAGGGAGTTGAACTGGATAAAGTGTGGGCATTACAGTGGTCCGCAACTTTCAAAGGATCACCTGCTTTTAGAGAATTAATCGACGACTATCTGCAACATATTGAACAGCAGTTTATTCCCAATGGCAATCTGCGACTTGGTCAATATGTCATTTATACGGAAGCAGAGGTTAAAGATCTATTTGTCCATCAATATCAATATTTACCTATGTATCAACGTATTGAAAAAATTAAAAGGGTTTTATCGGCTCATTTAAAATCAAAATCGAAAATCATCATTCGTAAAACAGCTAAAAACTATGAAGATCAGATTGAGGATGCTCTCGACCAGATCATGGATCCTAAAGAGAGACATGAAACGGTCGTTCGATTGATGGATGAAAGAGATGAAGTGCTTGCCGACTTGCAACTACAGGTCAAAGTGATCGTTAAAAAATATATGGTTGGCATGCCAAAATTGGATGTATATCGGCATTACATAGAATGCATACGGTATGTATCGGGGATCGAGCATAAAGAGGTTGAGCGCGGCAGTATTCGGTGGATGTTGCAAGATACGTTGCAGCGGTTAGAGAAAAAACAGATAGAAATCGAAGATTCAGCCGCTTTGCTATATCTACAACAACATTTATATGGCGTTAAGCATGTACATATTAAAACGGTGGTGATTGATGAGGCACAGGATTTTAGTATTTTCCAACTGATCGTTTTAAAAGAAATTATTCATACGGAATTATTTACAATTCTCGGTGACTTATCACAAGGGATTCACTCATATCGATCATTGCATCACTGGGATGAAGTCATTAAGTATGTGTTCCCAAGAGCCAATTATCTGCAATTGGAACAAAGTTATCGAACGACGATAGAAATCATGCATTTTGCCAATGCGGTTATTTCATTGGGAAGATTACATGGGCAAGCACTAGCTACTTCAGTAGTGCGTCATGGTCCATTGCCAGAAGTACAATCATGTGTAGATATACGATCTTTAGTACATATGATCCAAGATGAAGTTGTGCGCATCCATGAGGAAGGAATGAAATCGATTGCTGTGATCGCTAAAACCCCAGATGAATGCCAAAAAGTGAAACGAGAATTTGAATGCATGGGGAATCTATCGACCATTGTATTAGGTGAAGATGAGGCGATGCAGCCAAACTGCATCGCCATCGTACCTGTACATATCGCAAAAGGTTTGGAGTTTGATGCGGTATTTATTGTGACTGTAGACGAGCAATTTGTAGCGAATGATATCGATAGTAAGCTGCTCTATGTGGCGTGCACCCGAGCCCTTCATCGATTATTTCTATTTCAATTAGGGAGTGGCGGGTATCCAACTGAAGATATCGATCGTTCCCTGTATCAGTAAGGTGCAATCATGAGCACATTCAGTGTACTAAACCAGGGAATAATCCAGTGAGTCCTTCAACTGCCATCTGTACGGCAATAACGGCTAGTAATAAGCCCATAAGACGAGAGATGACATTGAGTTCGGTTTGGCCCAGATGTTTACTAATGGATCCAGCGTAGTAAAAAATAATAAAGGTTCCAATGAGTACTATGCTAAATCCTATGAAGACAGCAACGGAATTTTCGATGATATTCGGTCCGGCAGCAAGTGCCATGACGGTCGCAATAGTTCCAGGTCCAGCGATAAGTGGTGTAGCTAGTGGTGTGACTGAAATATCGTCTTTATCTGCGCTATCTTCCGACTCTGCTGAGTTTGGCGCATGTACATGAGAAGGTTTTGCATGCAGGAGATTGTAAGCGATCCCAAAAATAAGAATGCCGCCTGCTACCCGAAAAGCGTCAACAGTGATGCCAAACAAGCTAAATATAACCTGGCCCAGGACGAGGAAAATCATTAAGATCAGAAATGCAATTCCAATTGCTTTTCGCGCGGTCTTGCGTTGCTCTGATAAAGATTGACCGTCAACGAGCCCCATGAAGATAGGTAAATTACCGAGAGGATTCATAACAGCGAAAACTGAAACGAGAGCATGGATCGTGTAAATAATCAACAGCTATACAACCCCTTTAGTATAGCCCCTTACTCGCCAAGCGTTCGCTAATCCGTCGTAACTTTACTGTGTAATCGAGCAAATCTTGTCTGGCAGTTTCTGCTTCAGCTCGACTTGGTCTGAGATCTGCAATAGCCCAAAACTGAACAAGATAGCTAAATACTTGGTTGAAGTAAGATACGGGACCATAATTAGCTTGCTTTGAAATAACATCCATTCTTTGTTTGAATGAAGGCATGCGAAGACCAGGCATAGAAAAACTGGTCATAGCTTTGTGAATGTAGAAAACGAAGTTATGATCTGCACCCAAATACCCTTTTACGGCATCGCGGTAAAAGGCAAAGTGAAGCGTTTCATCTTTCGCGATTCTGCGTAGTAGGCGAGTGAGTCGTTGATCAACAGCATTTGCTGCTTTTGCAACATTGTTGTAGAAAACCATGGTGGCAAGTTCCTGCACAGTGGTATAGACCATTGTCTCCATGGCTGTGTCAAAGTCTGGTGAAAAACCGCCTTCAACAACTACTTTTCTTAGCCTGTGGAGTTCATGCGGGTCAGCATTGCGAGTGATAATGAGATAAGTCTCTAGGAGCGAAGAATGTTGGTCTTCTTCTGATACCCAAGTGTGAATAAAGTCCTGTAAAACTTGTAGCGATCCTTTAAACGTATCAGCTAAGTGATGGTAAAAGAAAGGAAGATTCACTTCTGTTAATAGCGAAGTTTCAACTGCAGTATAGATCGCAGAAGGAAGCGTCCGCTGTTCGATAGACCAAGGATCTGTAAGGAATGAACGACCGAGTTCCCAAGGAATGAATTCGTGATAACTCCAGTCGATTGCCGCAGCCCGTTGACGATGTTTTTTGTAAAGATCAGTGAAATACGGTTCTAGGTGTGAATCAAAAACATTCAGCTTATAATTGTGGAATGGCATGAGTTGTCGTTCCTCTCGAATGTTTCACTACGATAATGAATACATTACCCACGTAAATGGGTTTCATTGGTGATCGCATTGCTTTATTACAATTGTTAGCGGGATCTACGGTAACAATACGTACTACAACTATTGTACATGAAAAAAAGAAGATGTGATATAGAGAAAAAGGGGAGGGTTATGTACTGCGTCTAAGGAGTGGACAAATCATAAGTATCGTGTAGCGAATCTAATCGTTTTTGATACGTTCACTACACGATATAACCTACTCTAATTAAATAGCGAGAGAAACTCTGCATATCCTTCTCGTTCCAAATCATCTTTTGCAATAAAACGTAACGAAGCTGAGTTAATGCAGTAGCGCAAACCACCTAATTCTTGTGGACCATCTTCAAATACATGCCCTAAGTGCGCATCGGCAGTTTTGCTGCGAACTTCAACGCGAACCATGCCGTGTGTTCGATCTGTTTTCTCCTCAATGGTTTCTTCTGAGATTGGTTTTGTAAAACTGGGCCATCCACATCCGGAATCAAATTTATCGCGTGAAGAAAAAAGAGGTTCACCAGACACTATGTTTACATAGAGGCCTTCTTGATGATTATCCCAATATTCATTGCGAAAAGGAGGTTCTGTAGCGCTGTGTTGTGTTACTTCAAATTGCAGTGGTGTTAGCTTGCGTTTTAATTCATCTTTATCCATCATAGTATGACTCCCTCTCTATATTGTAAGGATCCATGTAATGAATGCTAATTCATTACACAGTGGGTGTAAGTCCAAATGCAGCGGCTAATAGTTCGTGAGAATGAATGCGATCGGCTAACTGGTGCGTTGTAGTTACAACCATCACTTCATCGGTTTGATAGGCAAGTGCAAGGTCCTCGATTTGGCTCTTTACTTTTGCCGGACCACCGACAATCATGCGTTTACGATTTTCTTGTACAATGGCCAGTTCGTATTGACTATATGGGTATGCTTGCGCCATCTCTATTGTAGGAGTACCTTGTGAGCGCTGTCCAGTGACAAGCATGATCAGGGCAAGATCTAAGCTAGAAGCAAGTAGTTCAGCTTGTTCATCCGTGTCTGCACAGAGGACAAAGATGGCCACACTGGATTCGGGTTTGTCTCGCAACAAGGATGGTTTAAAGTGTTTCTGATAGGAGCGTACAACATCGGCTCCGCCATCTCCATTAATAAAGTGGGCAAACATATAAGCTGTCCCCTTTTGTGCGGCTGTATGACCACTATCGTCACTGGATCCAAGTAGCCACATTTCAGGTACGGTATCGATGACAGGGGATGCGCTGAGCCCTCCGAGACGATGATCTGCTGGAAGTGTATCTGTAAGATAAGCGATCAGATCATCAATTTGTTGGCCATAATGTGCTTGTCTGACTTTTCCTTCTTGTAGAGCAAGTGTGGAGCGAGGCATGCCACCTGGTGCTCTACCCAATCCGATATCGATGCGATGAGGATAGAGAGCTTCTAACATGCGAAAATTTTCTGCCACTTTGTATGCGCTATAGTGCGGTAACATGACACCACCTGATCCAATTCGGATGGTGTTTGTTTTAGCTGCCAGGTGAGTCATCAGAATTTCTGGCGTGGAGCCTGCCAAAGACGATGCATCATGATGTTCTGAAACCCAGAAACGATGGAATCCTAGGCGCTCTGCTGTTTGAGCAACTTGTATCGTTTGGTTAATGGCTTCTCTTGCATGACTACCATATGCGATGGGGGATTGATCAAGAATGCTTAACTTTATCATTGTGTCACCTGCTTCTTAGATCTTGTATCATATTGTAACAAGCAGATGTGGACGGAGTAAAATATACACAGGAGCTTGGCTATTATTTAGTATATTACTATAGTAATAAAAGTGCACGCGGTATAGAGAATTGTCAGAGAGTGTTCACGTGAAATCATGACAGTGACCCCCGTATCCTATACGGAGGGTCACTGTCATTACGGTCACGATGGTTACTGCCAAGTAATTACTACATCTTGTGGGTTCACATTGCCAGCGGTGTTGTCTGCTGCAGTAAAGTCTACCGATTCTGCTGTTGGATCACTGACTGTGAATGTGGCTTGCCCATTAGCATTCGTGGTTGCATAGCCACCATTTGAAATCGTTGCGTTTGTACTATCTGATGTTAGGACTACTTGTTGCCCGGAAATTCCTTGACCGCGCGTATCTGTGACGGTGACGGTGACGGTGGTTGATTGTCCTTTAGGTAAAGAAGTTTGTGCTGCGCTCATATTTTCAAACATCGGTAAGGGGCCTTGAATGGCTGTAATTAATCCTGCAACGTTTGGTGTTCCCCAACCAGTGACAGCACTCCAGCCAGGTCCGGCGTTATAGGCACCATTTGTCCCTTGCGTAATATCATAGAAAGAACTAGGATAGGCTGTTGTTTGTGCAAGAGAATAGATCATTTGATTCATATTGCCCATGCGCTTCCCGATGGCTTGATCCATGAGTGCTGTAAATCCGGCCCACTCAGGTGCTGCAAATGATGTTCCGCCCCATCCGTTTTGCCATGCTCCTTGGTAATAGATTTGGTAACCAGTCTCAGGATTTGCATTGAGTGCAACGTCAGGGACACCACGCATACGAGTTGGATCGGGAATCCCGGCATTTAACTGCCAACTTGGTTCTGCAAAGAAGGTACTATATCCTCCGCCAGATCCACCTGTATCAGACCCAGCTACAGGGAGGTAGCTCCATGCAGTTTCGCTGACGCGACTATCGTCTGCAAGTAGCAGTGTTGTGCCGCCAGCTGCTGTTACGTAAGGGCTAGTTGCAGGAAATAAAGCAACTGGTGATGAGGAATTTGGGTCACTATAAGCGCCTGTATCGCCTGAGGCTTGCAAAATCGTTTGTCCTTGCAACACAGCCTGTTTAAAGACATCGTTTAAAGCGTTCATATAATCAGTAGTCATATCATCTTCTGGTGCGCCCCATGATGAGGAGATGACATCTGCTGTATCTTGACTAACGATAGCTTGGAAAGTTTGCAACATACCCGCATTACTCGGGGTATAACCAACATATTCGTCAATCGTAGCACCTGGTGCCATAGCACCAGACTCTGAGCTATCTAAGGTTGACTCATCGGAACCAATGGTATTTCCTGTGGATGTGGCCCAATCGACATCGGTTACATGAAGTGTAGGCATAGCGGGTAGATTGGTGTTCTGCCAAAATGTCTCTGTGTCATTAGGATTGAATGTGGAAAGTGTCATGATGCCGATGGTTTCGCCCTGTCCTAAGTATCCATCTTGATAAACTTGGTTTACATTGTAGGCAGATTGTATGTCGTTTGGTAGATAATCTAAGGGTGTACCGCCTTCGTCCGGATACTGTGTCGCAGATGATCCAACATTTGAACCTGTGGCCCTTGTGAGAAGGGGATGTACGGTGGGTTCATTGGTCATGCCAGCTAATACTTCAATTTGAGAGGCAATAGCAGAAGGTAATTTTGGTTGTGATTGTGCTCGATAGAATGTTTTTGCACCATATCCTGGAACATTTGCTTTGATAGTCTCAAAAGTGACACCAAATGCTTTTTCCATTTGACTTGCATTGCCTGATACAGTGAGGCTAAGACCACCTGGCTGTTCTTGTACCTGCAATCCAAATGCTTGTAAATAGGCAGTGACTGTACTCATTTGCTGATTGCCAAATTTCGCTGCAAATTCTTCAGGTGTTAACTTAGTGCGATCTTGAATCGGTGTATTTAGCATTTGGTGGACCGCTTGAGTTAAGCCTGCTTGAGGTTTGAGGACGATCGATACAAACATCTTTTTTTGTCCGTTTACTTGGCCAAGCTGTGTGGCGTTTGCTGGCATGGGTAGCAAATCAGACGGCACGACAACTGAATTGGTCGCTGCAAATGCACTAGTGGGTAGACTAATCAAAGTCGTGCAACCTAGTAATGATATGGATGATAGTGTTGCAAGTAGTTTTGTTCGTGCCTTCATAATGGATTGGCCCCCTCAAACAGTGGTAGTGTGTTCACACCCAATTAATTCGAGGGGTCTATGGTATTTATGACGGTCTATTTTAAATTCGTTGAATAAATACATTACATAAATTATTGGTGATTCACACAGGCTAACTGAACGCACATGCGTACATGCCTGCAGATAAGAGTCTTATAAAGAGTGAAATACAATTACATGTAGTAGAAAAAGACTATTTACATGGTCAACTATGATGACGCATAATAGAATAAGAAAAAGATAGAATGCGGGTAGTGTAGCTATCTAGCTTATTATTGAATAGGGGTTAAGGATATGCAGTCTAAGAAGATAAGGAAACGACTGAAGGATTATTTGGTGCAGTTAAACGCAGTGCGATCCTTTAAGCAAGATGAAGGGTTAACCTTAATAGAATTACTGGTCGTCGTCGCAATTTTGGGTATTATCGCCGCGATTGCGATACCATCTGTATCTGGCGCTATGACAAATGCGAAGATCGGTGCCACTGAAGCAACCATGAGTACCATTCAAGAAGCTCTACAAGCTTATGACGTAACTAATGGCGCGTATCCCACATCATTATCGGAATTATCAACGCAAACAAGTTCGGGAATTGGTGGACCAGTCATCAGTGCACAAAGTTTGAATGATGGATGGGGTATTCCTATTACATATGAATATGTGCCCAATAGTCAAGGGGAAGGGGCATCGGCTTATCTTTTATATTCGGATGAGGGATCTCCTTCTGCTAATTCAACTCCGCCATCATCATCACCATCTAGTACAAATGTAATTTGGGCTAGAGGTGGAACAGCAACAGGAACAGGAACAGGAACAGTGTCAATAGGACAAACGCCTACTACTAGTAATTATTACTTGCCTACAAACATATCTCCAATTAACTGGCAGGGTAGTGCACAATAAAGTTCATGATCGAGGATTGACTTGATCTAATTGTATCATCGTCTAAGTTGCTGGAGTCAGGTGTTTTTAGACCGTTTAGGAGTTGTATAACAGATTAATATCTTCATTGCAGGGATTATGGGCTTATACGGCTTGATCTTTGGATCTTTTTTTGGAGTCGTTGGAACACGTGTGCCAAGAGGGGAGTCGATAGTCACTCCCCCTTCACATTGCTTGACGTGTGGGCATAAACTCACTCCCTTTGAACTCATCCCAGTACTATCATGGTTTTTGCAAAAAGGCAGATGTCGCAGGTGTGGTACGCATGTGTCGATTTTCTACCCTATCGTAGAAGTTATGACAGGTATATTATTTTGCATTACTTGGATGCAAATGGGCTTAGTTCCGGAGTTTTTTATATCAATTTTTGCAAGCAGTGTATTTATTGTGTTATCGATCATTGACTATGAATCATATCGTTTGCCTAATATCATCGTCATGCCAAGTACCCTCGCACTTTTACTCGCTCGTTTCTTTATTCATCCACTTGGTTTTTTCTCTTACATAAGTGGTGCCCTCATTGGTTTTTTACTAATTTATGCAATTATTATCTTTAGTAAGGGCGGAATGGGATTTGGCGATGCGAAGTTATTTTTATTTGTTGGATTCTATGTAGGTTTTTCGCAAACTATCTTCACCCTTGTTCTCGCCTCACTTCTAGGAGCGCTAATGGGTGTATTGTTCATGATAATGGGTCGCTTACAAAAGAGAGCAGTTATTCCGTTTGGACCATTTATCGGGTTATCGGCAATTGTCGTACATCTCTATGGTACACCGTTCATCACCTGGTATATGAAACTCATTATTCTACATTAGATGTTATTAGTGAATGATTTATATGGATTATAGAAATGAAAGGATGGTACGAACATGTCATTTCTTCACATGAAGAGTTGGCAATCGGGTGCACTGGGGCTCGATTTCGATGGTAATGTCCTTGTACTATCAGAATTAAAGTCACGTTCCAGTGGGGCATTTCAAGACTATCATGCCAAACGTGTGGTGTGTCGTTATTTGCAACAAGGGGGTTTTTGGCTTGATGATGGACAAGCAGAGATGCTAAGAAAGTCGCTTTTGCAAATTGTAAAAGATAACAAATGGCGTGGGAGAAAGGTGGTATTATCTGCTCCCTCCGATCACTTACTATTGCGCCATTTGTCGCTACCATCCATGCCTAAACAATCTTTAAAGATGGCTATTCATACGGAACTAAAATATTCGATGCAACTTCCATTTGATGATCCTGTCTATGACTATGCTCTTTCTGCTCATGATCATGTCATGATACGAAATGATGGGGAGCAGGATGTCATTGTGATGGCTTTACCAAAAGATGAAGTGATGCATATCAGTGATATAGTGCGTTCATGCGGGTTGCGACCTATCCGAATGGAACCGGTTTTACTCGCAGCACAACGCATGCTGAGTATGGACGCTGTTCGAACCGGGATTTATGCGATTTTTATGTTGCGCACGTATGGTGTAGAACTAGGTGTTTTTGATGAAAATGACCTTGTGTTTTTGCGACAGGTGAGGATGTTGCCATCTGATTACGGACTACAATTAGATACTCCATGGGAAGAACAGCAACTGTTGGGGTATGCATCAGATCTTAGCCATGAAGTAGAACGGTCATTTAATTTTGTTCATTATAATGTGCTAGCCACTGATTTTCGTATTGAAAACCTCTATGTTTTTGGTAACACGGTATATAAAGAAGAAATTATACTGGCATTACAAAGCCGCCTAGAACAGACTGTTCACACAGTGACACCACCGCTCGTGATTGGCGATACATGTATAGTAGATGGTATGCGGCAAGAGGACAATGAACTAGATATGGTATTACATCGTGGTGCGACAGCTATAGGTCTTGCCTTATCGGAGGCTTTGTAATGCGCATTAATTTATTGCCCCCTTCGCCACCTGCCGTGCGAAGACGCGTGTTTGTTTTTTGGGGTGTATTGGCTTGTTTGTTGTTATGGGCGTTAGAATCTGGACTTTCTTATGATCAAACGATATCTACCACAGCAGTGACTGTAAAGGAGTATGAGGCAACACAAAGCATGATACATCCGCTCGAGCAACATGTGGCAACAGAGCAAAAAAAGCAGTCTTTTGATGCATTGATACAGTTGGTTACAAAACTTGATGATTCTTTACCTATACCCGAAGAGGCAATAGAAGAGTTACAAGGGAAATTGCCGAAATCCGGAATACTTGGAGCCATTACTTATTCAAATGATACACTTTCCACGACTGTTTATCTCAATTCTTATCAGCAAGCAGCAACGCTATTAACTGCGCTATATGATGATCCAGCTTTTGTTCAGGTGCAGGTAAGTAGTGTAACGGATACTATCAGTAGCCAGCTGACATCACATGCACAGGGTCATACTATTAATATGGGGAACTTGAACAGCCAATCTATTCAAACAGCCATACAACATGCTCTTGTTGCGGGAACATCAGGTAAGAACGCTAATATATCTTCTCCTTTGAGTGAATATCAATCGCAAAATAATGAAACCAATTTTGGGGCCGCTTCGAACTCTGTACTAAATCATCCTGGACAGGCTTCTCTAACTATATCATCTATGCAAAATAGTCAAATAGGGAGCGACACGCAAGTGACGATTCGATCTAACCCAATTCCACCAATTCAAATAGCACTATCTATGCAAGTGGATGAACAGCAGTTAAAAATGATGGTAGCAAAGGGTTAGGAGGAGGGGATGTGAAATTTAATTTTGTGTATATATGGGGAATTTTATTTAGCTATAAAAAAGAGTTGACAGCATGGCTTATTGTTCTTTTGATCGTTTTTATATTTTCAGAACTAAATGGACCTGCAACTATTGAACTACAGCAGAAACAAAATTTACTTTTTCAGGCCAATAATCAGCTGCAAACGATGTCGGACATGTTACACCGAATGGAGTTTCATGGAGTTAATCAGGACGAGCGTAAGATTGATGCATTGCCAACATTTTCTGATATCCCAGGTGTTTTGATTACAATAAACAACATTGCTCAGAATACGGGCATCACAATTACTGCTTTTGATTTTAGCAGTGATAGTTCGTCCCCTTATACAAGCAATGTCCCAAGTGCCTTGCAGTCTGCCTTGGATCGTTTTTTTTCTGCCTCCTCGGCGAATACAGGTCAAAATGATGTGCCTATTCAAAGTTTGCCGCTTCAGTTGACTGTGAATGGGACACGCCATCATCTACTGCAATTTATTAAGGATCTAGAGCATGAGAATCGCCCAACATCTGTAACTGAAATTAATATACCCAATATAACGCAGTCTTCACAATCTATTGTAGCAACGATCAATTGTGACGTGTATTATCGTACGGGGATCGAGTAGTTTTACTGCAGGGATGGTGAGATGTAGATGCACAATGTAAGAGATCTAAGTCGTATAATAAGGGAAGATAGACTTTATGATATGTGCAGTGATGTGGGGTTGACACTTGTTGAAATCCTTGTGGCAATTTCCATTCTTAGCATTCTTGCAATAGGGTTTCTTGGTTTTGCTATTCAATCATTACAATCTGTTTCCTATAATGCACAGCGTGTACAAGCATTAGCTCTTGCTCGCAAGGTGGGAATTGAGTTGCGTGATGGAAAGGTTGGGGTTTTGTCGCAATCATTATCAGACAGAACAATAAGTATTAGAGGGATAACTTACACGTGGAACATTAAAAGTGGATCCCCAATATGGGATGATCCACTGCTTGCACCCTATAGAATATGCGTTTCGTGGAAATTAGATTATCAGGTAAGTCTTGATGAGTACATCCAAAAATAACTCCAATGTCTTTGCGATGGATGAATCGGAAGAACGGCTAAGTTAATACACTGCAAGGGAATGGGCGTGTAGAAGGAGGGGAGTGATGAAAAACGTTAAAATACAAAGGACTCTATTGTATGCATTTTTTATAAGGGTATCTAGAAAACAAATGGTGAAATCAGAAAAGGGAATGACGTTAGTTGAACTTTTGCTAGCGCTTTCTATCAGTGTCCTTGTGCTAAGCGCCTTATTCTATGTAACATCTGATGTAGCTATATGGTTTTCAACAGTTACGGGTCAATCCAGTATCAATCAAGATGAATCAACGTTAACGACGATGATGCAACAACTTTCGCAAGATACAAAAAGTGTTCAGATTGAAAGCTCTACTTCGGCGCTTTTTATAATGAATAAGGGATTAGATAATCAAAATGCAAGTTGGTCTTATCCTCCTTTTATACCGTTAGCATTTAATCAGTCAAACGCTGATACTCTTTGTTGTGAATATGATCATGGAACTTATAATTTTGTGTTACTATCCAATATAACAGATGGTAAACAAGTTACATTTGACTTATATACTAGTAACTTTCCTGTTTCTTTTCATTACATATCGCCAACGGAATTTGAATTGACCATTGCACAAGGATCCCAATTGCAGAGTGTTAGTGAAACATTCTCCGTTTCTCATGTCAGCCAAAGTAATAAAGGACAAGGACAAGGACAAGGACAAGGACAAGGACAAGGACAAGGACAAGGACAAGGACAAGGACAAGGACAAGGACAAGGACAAGGACAAGGACAAGGACAAGGACAAGGACAAGGACAAGGACAAGGGAATATATTACGGAGTCAATTTCGGAAATTTTTTATATTATCTAATAATTTATTTACCAGCATATGGAGCGGATTAACATCGTGGTTTTGATTTAGGGAGGTGGGGATGGTGCCTGATGATTAAAAATGATATGTTCTTAAGAAAAGAAGAGGGATCTGCATTAATTAGCGTGCTTTTATTTTCTGCAATTTTATCCATTCTTATTAGCACCGTGTTAATAATCAGCTTAGATTCGCAAAATTCTTTTCGTTCTGCACATGACCAAACACAAGCTTTGTATAACGCACGCGCTGGAATAGCGGATGGTGAGTATCAATTACGATATATCTTTCATGAATTAAATCATGGTGAGTATGCTGACCTTTTTAATAATTTGATTGTCTATTTACATTCAAGTGCGGAGGATCGGTCTTCACCATTGGTAATCTCTCGTATACAGGGAAAATGGAACTGTACTCTTACCAGAATACGTGTCAATTTTATAGGTGAGAAGAACATGGATATCAAAGGACTGCTAACATCTGAAGGTATGGACCATGGTTATTCAGTCACTTTAGAAACCATGGTTACAGAACATATTTATATAAATGATAAAAAAATCCACATTAAAATGATTGAAACTAATCCAGTTATTTTACAAAACAGGTGAAATGAATGGGTAGAAAGCTGATCTAGTACTTATAAAGGGGTTTTTCCGAATGATGTCGAATACGAAAATATCAAGATGGGACGAAATGGAGTCGAATGATCTTGGCGCGTAAACGATTAGGTGACCTGTTATTTGAATCTGGATTAATTAGCAAGGAACAGTTAGCAGAAGCGTTAAAACAACAAAAAGTGACGAAGGAACGTTTGGGAGATGTATTGATTGGATGTGGATTCATAACTGAAAAACAGCTCATTGAGGTTCTTGAGTTTCAATTAGGCATTCCACATGTGATATTAGCTCGTGAAAAAATAGATGCATCTTCATATACACTCATTCCTGAGTCGATAGCAATTAAATATCTAGTTTTACCACTACGCAAGGAACGTAATAAATTACTTGTGGCGATGGCAGATCCGCTTGATTACTATGCAATTGATGATTTGCGCATGTCTACTGGATTTCAAATTGAACCGGCAATTGCCGCAAAAGATGAATTGCGTTCATATATTGAACGACTCTATGGGATGAAAGGGTCACTCGCACAAGCACAGTTGACTACTACAATCGATGTTGCGACTGATGCGGAACTTGTTGATGAGGACTCTCCTGTTGTACGGCTTGTCAATCAATTATTAAGTCAAGCCACAAAAATGCGCGTGAGTGATATTCATTTTGATCCGATGCAAGATGGGCTTTCTATTCGTTTTCGTATTGACGGTACGCTTCGCCAGGAGCAAGTGCTACCGAAACAAATGCAACAAATAGTTACCTCGCGCATCAAAGTGATGGCGAACATGAATATTGCAGAACATCGCTTACCGCAAGATGGACGATTTCGGATTCAGTTAGGTTCTCGTGAAGTGGACATACGTGTATCAGTTTTACCTACTCTACATGGTGAAAAATGTGTATTACGCATTTTGGATTTATCATCAGGGTTGCAAAAAATTGAGGATCTTGGTTTTAGCGAACAGTATCTAACTGCTTATCGTCGCATGTTATCTTCGGCAAATGGACTTGTGCTGATTACAGGGCCTACTGGAAGTGGCAAGACGTCCACTCTTTATGCAGGTTTGTTGGAACGTGCATTACCTGAAGTTAATGTCATTACAATTGAAGATCCAATTGAATATCAACTTAACGGGGTTAATCAAGTGGCTGTCAATACGGCGACTGGTCTTTCATTTGCTCGTGGGTTACGTGCTATTTTAAGGCAAGACCCAGATGTTGTCATGGTAGGTGAGATTCGCGATTCGGAGACGGCTGAAATTTCCATTCGCGCGGCACTAACTGGCCATCTTGTATTGTCTACGCTTCACACCAATGATGCGGTGTCAACTGTTGCACGATTCATTGACATGGGGATTGAACCGTTTCTTGTTGCATCCTCGTTAACTGGAATCATTGCACAACGTTTGGTGCGTCGTGTTTGCTCTGAGTGTAAGGAAGAATGTCTGCCTACTGAGTTTGAACAGGCTGTTTTAACTCGATGTAATATAGAAACAGGAAATTTTGTTTGTGGAAAAGGGTGTGCAGCTTGTGGTAGGACAGGTTATTATGGGCGTATTGCCATTTATGAGGTTCTTGAAGTGGACGACATGTTGAGAAGTTTGATCGTTCATGGTGATGAAGAAAACATGCGCATTCATGTAAAAGAGCGAGGGTTTCAGACATTACTGCAAGATGGATTAGGAAAAGCGGCAAGTGGACTTACAACTATTGCAGAGGTATTACGTGTCGCATTGCGATAGATTCATATTAGAATGTATCACAAAAATTGCGAAGGGGTATAAAATGTGAGCCGAATCATCGAATTATTAGAGGCCGCTGTGAAAAATGAGGCATCCGATTTACATGTAACAGTCGGATCACCTCCAGTATTTCGTATTACGGGAGATTTGCGTATTAGTAAAGAAATGGCGTTTTCAGCACAAGATACCGAAGCAATGCTACGTGAGCTATTATCTTCTGATCAGTGGACACAACTTTTATTGCATGGAGAAATTGATTTTTCCTATAGTCTTCCTGGAGTGTCGCGGTTTCGTATGAATGCCTATCGGCAACGTGGTTGTTATAGTCTCGCTGTACGTATGGTACCAACCATCATACCAGCGTTTGATCGACTAGGCTTACCAAGCATGGTGCGTACTTTTGCTGATCGTCAACAGGGATTGGTTCTTGTTACGGGTCCGACTGGTAGTGGCAAGACGACGACGCTTGCTGCACTTATTAATTATATTAATCAAACACAACAACGACATATTATTACTCTTGAGGATCCAATTGAGTATTTGCATCGCCATGGGCATTCAGTAATTGATCAACGTGAAGTGGGCGTTGATACGATGTCTTTTGCAAAAGGGTTACGTGCTGCATTGCGGCAAGATCCAGACGTTTTGCTTGTTGGAGAGATGCGCGATCTCGAAACGATAGCCACTGCAATTACGGCAGCAGAGACGGGGCACTTAGTATTTGCTACTCTACATACATCCGATGCGCCACAATCAATAGATCGAATGATAGATGTATTTCCTCCTCAGCAACAACAGCAAATTCGTATTCAGTTAGCAAGCGTGTTGCAAGGAATCGTGTCACAGCGGTTAATTCCCACAGCAGATGGTAGTTCACGAGTGGCTGCTGTAGAAATTTTAGTGAATACACCAGCCATTGCAAACTTAATTCGCTCAGAGAAAATTCACCAGATAAAAACCATGTTGCAGACTGGCAAAATGCACGGTATGCAAACAATGGAAATGAGCTTGCGTGATTTAGTACAAAGTAAACACATCACTGAAACTCAAGTTCGCCAGCTTGCATCAGAATGGGTGGGTGGCTTGACTGTACTATAAAAAATTCGCGAGGTGTAAATAAGATATGCCAGACTACGCCTACAAAGCACTTACGCGAGAAGGACGGAGTATCCGTGGTGTTAAGAAGGCACAAAATGAGCAATCTGCGATTCTTGTGTTACGTGATGAAGGTATGTATGTTCTTTCGCTACAAGAGCAAGTCGATGTATGGTGGAAACACGATATTTATATCGGACCCAAAGTGTCACTTAAGGACTTTACAGCGTTTTGTCGTCAGCTTGCGACTTTAATTCGTGCGGGTGTTGCAATTTTGGAGAGCATCAAAATTCTCACTCAACAAAGTGAGTCAAAACCTATGCGGCAAGCATTAAAACAAATGAGTAGTACACTTGCAGAAGGCATGTCTTTTTCTGCATCAACTGCGGAGCATCCAGATATTTTCCCGCCAATTTTTATTAACATGGTGCGGGCTGGAGAGGTAGGAGGTAATCTCGATGAGATTCTGGAACGAATCGCCTTTTTTTTTGAAAGGGAAAATGAAACGAGGGAAAAGATTAAGTCTGCATTGACTTATCCTATCGTTGTTGGGATTGTTTCAGTACTTGTCATGATTTTTTTGCTCGTGAAAATCGTACCCTCTTTTGTCAGCGTGTTTGCTTCATTTCACAAACAGCTTCCTTTGCCAACGCGTATTGTAATGGATGCTAGTGCTGTGATTGAACGCGGGTGGTGGGCTATCCTTATCATCGCAGGTGCAGTTTTTGGGACACACTTATATCTGAAGAGAAAACCATTCTATCAGAGATTAAGTGATCAAATGAAGTTACGTACCCCTGTTTTTGGTATGCTCATAAAAAAATCTCTTATCGCGCGGTTGTCGCGAACGATGAGTTCGTTAATTAAAAGTGCGGTTCCTATTTTAGAAGCAATAGATATTGTGAGTTCGGTAGTAGGCAATCGAGCAATTAGTGAAGTGCTAAATGAGGCTAGTAATAATTTGCAAAAGGGTTCTACCATGTCTGGCCCAATTGCAAACAGCAAACTATTTCCTCCATTAGTATCTCATATGATAGCAATTGGTGAAGAAACGGGTAATTTAGATTTTATGTTTGATAAAATAGCTGACTTTTATGAAGCAGAGGTATCAACGTATGCAGATCGTCTTAAATCGTTGATTGAGCCAATGATGGTGATCATTCTCGCAGTTATTGTGGGGACGATCGTTATGGCAGTAATTCTTCCTGAATTTTCGTTGTATAATACCATCAGTTAACTACAACTTATGGTTCACTAGAATGGGGGGTATTGTGCCTGAGCACAATACCTCCCATTCTAGTGAATGACTCAATTTCTGAATGCTTAGTGACCTGCACTAAGCATGTCGAGCGTATTCGTATTATCATCTGTAAAGTAGACGACTAGATGGCCATCTGCATTGGTACTCGCAGCGACTCCAAAGAGTGCAGAACCTGCACCTGTTTGTGGATTGACTGGGGTACGGTCTAAGGTTCTAACTCCTACCACATGGGCAAGTTGTGGTCCTTGTGGAAGATGGAGCATACCTCCGTTTTGCAAAAGCATGGGCGGTTGCGGCATCTTGTTTAGTGGATGGGCTAACGGTGCAGGCATGGTTGGATTCAGTCTAAGTTCCACTAATTGATTATTTCCTTGATTGACGATAAGTAGATCTCCGTTTAGTGGATTTAGCGCTATACCTGCTGGCATATTGAGTGGTGCACCTTGGTAAACAATAGTACCCGTACCTTGATTGATGGTATCTGGACCATTCCACTGATAGGCTCTTACAGAGTTATCGGCACTATCCGTTACATATAACGTATGCGTTTTGGCACTCCATACCATGCCTTGGGGCCCTGATACGTTGGATGCGGTTGTGCCGTTGTGTGCTAAACCACTTGCAATAACTGCAACTTTTGTATCTGTACTAAATTTTGGTGGGCTAAAACCATACATCGCTTCGATGGAACCATTTAATACACTTGTGACAAAAAAGGCTGGTGGCACAACGGTGCCATTTGCCATGGTATAAGATCCTGCAAATGCTTGGCCCCACGGTCCTTGTATAGAAGGATTTGTAATTACACTATATCCGTTAGGGAATGCAGTTCCATTTGGTTTAATGACTTGAACGTTCCCAGTTGTACTAGATTGACCAAAGTTTGCAATCCATAAAGGGCCAAGCGGAGAAAATGCCATGCCTGCAGGTCCATTTGCATCGCTAAAAAAGGGAACGGGCTTACCATTGACGATTTGTTCAATTGTAGTACCGGCACCATTTACGCCAGCTGCATTGGAAAAGTTAGAGACGAATAAACCGCCTTTCGGACTGATCGCAACACCATAAGGATTTTGATCGCCATTGCTTGGGTCGACTGTAGAAGAGACTACACTAATTGTATGTAAACCTCTAATGGTCTGATCGTGATGTGGCATCGGTTGCGGTCCGACAAAGGCAAACGCGGAACTGGTGGAGCCTAGTAGTGTTAGACTTGTTAGCGCGATGGATACAGTCCATCGATTCTTTACTGTTATCGCATGTTTGGTTTTCATGTATCTTCCCCCATATCAAATGTGTCTTCACTTAGTATTACGAAACAATATGTGATTTGGTTTTGATATGAATACATGTTCTATAGTAGCGGTTATCCTGTTGGTGCGACTTTTACTGGGGGTATGCTCTATGCAGATGGAAAAGCAGTCATCCGTGGATATGGATTTTCAGGTGTAGATGCTTTTCGTGCTACAACTGGGAAACCGCTATGGGAAGATGCAACACTAGGTGAGGTCATGTCTACCCCGGTTATCATTGACGACACCGTGTATTTTGCAACGGGTGGTGGACATGTTGAGGCCGTCAATTTATTTACTGGTCACTTATTGTGGAAAACAAGAGTGCGTTCATTCACAAATATGGATGCATTAAATGATGATGTTAACCCCCATCATGGGCAAACCATAATTATCGTTGGTGGAACAGATCCTGGTCATCTGTATGGTATCGACGCTGATAATTGGGATATTTGGTAAACAATTAGGGGACCAGGTGCTCTTAATCCACCATTATCTTATTTTATCGATGATCATGAAAAAAATGTGTCTGTACATTAGTCGTATATTGTCACAAAAACGATGTTCCACCATACTCTAGGGGGTATATAAGGTTACGAAATGTGCCAAAGGGGGATTTGGTGGATGGTACGGCAATGGTCTAGTAAAGATGTATTAGAGCGCCTTCGCAATGGACGCCCTTTGCAAATTATCGATGTGCGGGAACCCTTTGAATATGGCCATGGTCATATTCCTGGTGCGCGATCAGTACCCCTATCGCAAATCGGTGGGAGGATGCACGAAATTCGCCGTGATGTAGAGACTGTAGTGGTCTGTCAGAGCGGCAATCGCAGTCGTAGCGCCTGTGATTTCTTGGCGCGTCAGGGATATACACAGATTTTTAACCTTCAGGGTGGCATGTCAAGATGGAATGGTCCAACCCAATAGATGTGGTTATGAAGTCTTAGGGATAAATCAAACGAAGAGCCTATCAGTGCGATAAAGTTAGCACTGGAGGGCTTTTCGTTTCGTCTTTTGTCCCTAATTCTTTTTCATAAGCAGGTCAATGCAATTCATTAAGATGTCTTTGCTTGTCAGGGTGATGGAATAACAAGACGACCACTACAGAAGAGAACGACAATACGGCAAGTAACCAAAAAGCATTTGCAAAGTGTCCGGTCGAATTGACCACCCAGCCAGTGATCATAGGTGCTGCAAAGCCTGCAATAGCAAAAAATGTATCCATAACGCCAAGAGCCGTCCCCGTGCGTTCTCGTGCCACGTCAACATTGATGGCGTAAAAAGTCGAGTTGGAACTCATGCTAAATGCAACAGCGAGTGAAATAAAGATCATAGCAACAGTTAGATCGTGTGTAAAAATGACGGGAATGATACAAATGGCAGCAAGTAATTGCGATATCCATATCGGATGTGATCGCGATTTACGAAGGCTTCCTGTTTTTTTGAGGATCGCATCCGATAGATATCCCAATGTCCACAATAGAATTGCCGCAAGCAACCAAGGCAGGATACTGAAAATTCCAACTGAACTGAGATTTAAGTGATATGCTTGCTGTAAATAGGTGGGAAGCCAAGTCATAAAGAAAAACAGATAATAACCAAAAACAAAAAATGCCCAGTCATTAGCTAACAATGTAGGATTAGAGAATAAAAATTTCCACAAGCCTACAACCTTTTGAGTCTGGTGTAACCGCATACTTTTTGAGTCTTCTTTTTGCATAGGAAGATTTTTACGAATGTGTGCTAACTCTAGCTCATTTACATGCTTGCTATGCTCAGGAAAGTCCCGAAAGAAATAATACCATATCGGAACCCAGATTAAACCGAGTATGCCAAGAATGACAAAGGTACCTCGCCATGACGTATGAATGATCAACTGGGTGACAATAGGAGCACCGATGGCAAGTGCTAGTGGTACGGCTACTAGAGAGTTGGAGAGTGCAATAGCGCGCTCATCTTTAGACAGCCAGTCACCTACTGCTCTATTTATCGCAGGAAAATTTGGTCCCTCTGAGACACCTAATAGAATACGCATTGCATAAATCATAGTAAAATCGATTGATAGTCCTGTTAGGCCGATGGATAATGACCAAAGGAGCGATGACAAAAAAAGCACGGTACGAGCACCACTACGATCAACCCATATTCCCCCAAAAAATGTTGTGATCATATAGCCGATGCCGAATGCACCTAGAATTGCCCCATCTTCAATCGAATTGAGGTGAAATAGTTTAGATATATCTGGAATTGCATATGAAATAGCAGATCGATCAATATAATTAATGATCGTAATAAAAAATAGTAAAAATATGATTATCCAGCGAAATCTCGTCGGTCGCATCTAAATCCTCCTTGTTAAAATCATATGATTTCATTGCTATAATGGGTAAATTATAGCGTTTTATATCCATATTGTCACATGATAAGTTCAGAAACATTCTTCCATGATAAAATACTAGAGATGGAGGGATGAGTGATGAATCGGTTTCGGATATTGGTTTTTTGTAGTATAGCACTATCCATGGTAATCACAGGATGCGCAACCGTAGAGCCCACACAGAGTGCAGGAGCGAACTCCCCACAAAGCTCAGTTGTCTCGAAAACACAGAGGATGAAAACAACAACTACTTCGTCTGGATCAACAAATGTTCCCGTGGAGATGATGGGGCTTGCTGGAAGTTTATACTCTACTGTTTCATGGCCATTTAAGGGTGAACATGTCGTTACTAGTGATGGCATGCAATCTGTCAATTTGACTGATCATGGATTTACTATAGGTGGGGTATCCTGGTTATGGCCTTCTACAGATCAAAACTCAGCCCATTATATCGTTGTACCTACTACCATTAAAGGTAAGCCATTTCTTGTATGGTGTCATTTAGCCTCGTTGCGTACGGTTCCAACACCAGTGACAGGTAGTTATACGGTCAATCAATTAGAGGCTACAGGGCCATCACAACTGTGGATGACGCCCTGGCGTAAGAGGGGAGGATCTCTGCAGAAAGGCGCCATCTTAATTACTAATGATATCCCACCTGTATGGAGCACCACAGGACAGTACGTCTTTCCACGGCATAAAAATGAGACAGGCATTACAAACCTCGCGGGTGGTGCATATACAGGATGGTTTCAATGGGGATCGGTAAAACATCCACCTATAGTAGCTAAACCCAATGGATTAGTAGAGCCTACGGTTGCTTTTCCAGTGGCGCTTTATGCAGCTCATAATGGAGTCGTACTCTCGATTCGAACGCAGATGTTATTTGCTAACCAAGGAACCTCGACGAATTTATACGATATCAATCTCGCACAGCATAAAATTCACGGATTAGCAAGCTTAACTGCTGGTGGTGGTTTGTTTTTTTCCATGCGTGTGGTCTCTGGACTGGTCTTAACAAGTGAAGCTAGTGATCTGGCGACAAGTGGTACGTTTCAATATGCTGCATACGCTTATAACGAACAAACGGGAGATCGAACATTGATCCATGATTCACCTTTTAATTCACTCAATGGTTTTCAAGACTGGTCTATAAAAGGTGATCAGATATTGGATGCAGATGGCCAATTGGCTGCACGGATAAACATACCACAAGCTCTATTGCTGCAACCTGCGGAGCACGCATTTCGCTAGTTGAATCTAACAAGATCCCTTTGGGAACAAATCATTTAACTTTTCTAAAAAGTACGGTCACAAAACTGACTGTGTAGTCGAAAAGTGTAAGTAACTCGCACGGATGAAACTGCCGCAATGGTAGCAGTTAGTCGTCGAATGATGATAGGTGACCAAAGGGGGGAACCTTCGCGATGAATCTTGTGCAATTACTGTATCAGTCAGTTCTTCGTACACCAGATCATGAGTGTCTTCGCTTTAAAAAAAATGGTGTATACGAATCGCTTACGTATAAACAAGTGTTTGAACATGTAATGGGTGTTGCACATGGGCTACACCGACTTGGTATTAACGCCGGTGACAAAGTGGGCATCATGGCAGAAAATTGCCCGGAGTGGACAATAAGTGACTTTTCCATTCTTGCACTTGGCGCTGTCGTTGTCCCGATCTACCCAACTGTTCCAACGCAACAAGCTACATTTATCCTGCGCAATGTGGACGTCACATGGGTCATCTGTGGTGATACACATCATTTGCACACCATTGCGCAGGATTTTCCAAAGCAACTAGTCGGTGCTGTACTGATCAGTGGTGATGTACCTGCAGACATGGAAAAGCCAGTTCACTCTTTTTCGGAAATACTCGCACTTGGTCGTCAAATCATGGGAAACGATACTGGGTCTACTGCCATTGATTTTGATGCGATCTCACCAAAGGAACTTGCAACTATTGTTCATACTTCAGGTACTTCTGGTGTACCTAAGGGCGTTATGTTATCTCATCGCAATATTACTTCTAATGTGCAATCCGCATTATCCGTTTTATCTGTTCAGTCAACAGATATCAGCCTCTCCTATCTTCCGTTATCTCATATTTTTGAACGCACAGTTGGACAATTTGCACTTTTGTATTCTGGGGCAACTATTGCATATGCAGAGGGAATTGAGTCGATACGCGACAATTTACTCGAAGTGCATCCTACGATTCTTGTGACTGTGCCCCGCTTGCTAGAAAAGGTTTATGCAGGTCTATTACAAAAGCTGGATTCATCTCCTGCACTCATTCGTACATTATTACAACATGACATCCAAAAGACAGTTGCACACAAATCCTTTTCAGGAATTGTAGCTGAGCGTTTGGTCTTTTCAAAACTGCGGGAAGGTCTAGGCGGTAGGATTCGCGCGGTCGTTTCAGGAGGCGCAGGGCTTGCTAAAGATATTGCGGAATTTTACATCCGTGCAGGCATCCCCGTGTATGAAGGATATGGGATGACTGAAAGTGCCCCTGTCATTGCGGCGAATCCATTTGGAGCTGCAAGGCCTGGAACTGTTGGGAAACCATTACCCGGTGTATCTGTGCGCCTCGATGAAGATGGAGAACTGCTGGTTCGCGGTCCCAATGTGATGATGGGCTATTATGGGCAAGAAGACGAGACTATGAAAACGCTGACATCTGATGGCTGGCTCAAAACGGGTGACTTGGCAGAGATGGTAGACGGTTATATCCGGATTGTGGATCGCAAAAAAAATATTCTTGTGCTTGCGACAGGCAAAAATGTCGCGCCATTTCCTATTGAAAACGCCATCACGTTATCTCCTTATATTGCTGATGCAGTGCTAATTGGAGATGGCCGTAAATATGTGACCTGCCTTGTCGTTCCTGATTTTGTAGCTCTCACGGATCGGGCGGATGAATGGGGGTTGTCAAAAGATCATCCGGAGGCTTTTGTGGATGCGCGACCGGTGCAATTATTGTTACGTGATGAATTGCGAAAATCAATCGCTCCATTTGCTGATTTTGAACAACCAAAGCGCGCAAAACTTTTGCCACAACCATTTAGTTTATCCTCTGGTGAACTGACGCCCACGCTAAAAGTGCGCACAAAACTGATCTTAGAAAAATACAAGAATGAAGTAGAGGCGATGTATGAGGGGACGGATTACCTCGACATCTTTGGATCGGATGATCAGCATATCGTTCGAGTAGCAGATGGTGAACCCACTTTGGAACAAGCCACAAAACCTCAGCGGCGGATGTGGTGGATCATTCCTACTGCAGTCGTGATGGCCGCACTGTTATTTGGCATTGCCAAAGCCTATGCTTTTCATCTCCCGCCTGAATACAATTTGCCAGCAAATATCGCTCAAATCGGTAAAAACACACATAAAATTAATCAGGAAAATGCCAAGTTGGTACGTGAGATGGGGGCAGTAAGTGATCTCGACAGCACAACGCCTAAAATAGCAGATCATTTAAAAACAATTGGCTCGGGGTTAAATCACGAGAATCAAAACCTGACACAGCTCACCACGCTTAGTCAGCAGGAAATTGCTCTAAGTAAGAGTCTCTCAGGTGTTGCAGATCATTTGCATCAAAGTTTATCTAGTGTCGATCAAAGTTCTTTAGATCAGTCTCAATCAGTGGCAGAAATGGCGAGATTAACTCAAGCCATGGATCAAACAGCGGCGCAACTCACGTCGACGAATACGGAAATTTTAAATAAATTACATCAGGCATCCTCAGATACATCAGAGATATCCCGCGAAATGCCTTAATTGCAGGCAGCATCCCTGCGCAAAGAGGAGGTCACACCGCGATGTTTTTAAAAATCATTGGGATCATAGGGATACTCGCTGTTTGTGGTGGGTTAGGGTTGACGATACCAACAACCATTCAGTTGGCTAAAATTGATACGAGTCTCAATCGCAGTTTGCGTTCGACCGAACAGCTTGTCGCTGTACAACAAGCTGTAGTGCAAAAGAATAAAAATTTAGATCAAGTATTGACTTTGACTAAACAACTCAACGCAAGTTTGCTACCGACTGTTACGACTACTAGTCAATTAGAGAAAAACATTGCTGATATCGATGAGTTAAATCAAGTGACACTGCACACCAATGATGAGATGAAATCGTCATCAAGTATCAGCGGACAAAATCTAGGAGACATCGCTGATTACATGCAAAGTTTATTGCGTTCTATTAACACGCTAGCAACTTCTGTTCATTCACTCAATCAGGTGGTAGCAAGCGATCAAACCAATCTTGACCAAATGCGTACAGCAACAGCGCAGATGGATCAAAAAGTACCAGGGGTGGCAGGATGAAGCTAACCATCATTGGACTCGCAAAAGTAATTGTACCCATTGGCCTCATCGCACTTGGGGTCAATGGAGGCGTAGAAGTAGGACTACAGCACGATATGGCAGCTAAGTCAGTTGTACTCCATCAAGAAGTAAAGGATGCACAAGTGTTATCTGCTCAGTTACCTAAAGGGCTCAGTGGTCTAACTGCGTTACAACAAACGACGGTGCATATGCAAGGTAGTCTAGATATCGTGCAATCACAGACTGCTGCTATGGCCACTGGCCTTGTCACTTTATCGCAAGAGGTGGCAGGTATTCAAGAAGCCATACACACGATTTCTGGCAATGTAAAGGGATCGGATGTCACGGTGCAACGTATTGCATTATCTGCACAGAAAGTATTGACAGCTTTACAGAGTGTCCAAAAGAGTAATGGTCAAGTAGTTTCACATCTTTCCCATATGATTTCTGACGAACAGCAGATCAATCAAAGTTTATCCGATATGAATGAGAAAACGCAGATGGTACCTTAATGGGGGGATCGCAATGAAACAACGATGGATATCACAACGCGTTGGCTGGATCGCTTTCTTCACTGCGATTTGTTTAGTTACAGGTGGTAGTGTTGCTTATGCATCCACATCTCGTTCTGAACACCTTACAACAAAGGGCAATTTATTTACGCTTGTTGGAACATTGCGAGGCACAACTAATCAAATGCTTGCCAATACAGCAACGCTTGTGAGCAAGGTGCAGACAGTGGAGGGGCAATTGGGGCAACTCAACGAACAAAACCAAGTACTACAAGATCAAGTGCAAACCAATGAACAACTTGCAGAGCAGCTGACTACACAGACAAATTTGACACAACACGGTATCGCATTGATGCAAGAGATTTTAGGTCATGAAAAAGAAGCACAAGGTATTGCCGCAACCGTGGCCTCACAATCAGACCAATTAGCCGTGACATTGGGAGAAAATACGCAATCGCTACAACAACTAGTCGGAGATCTACAAATAAGTAACGGGCAATCGGTGCAACTGTACGGAAAGCTTGGGGAATTATTATCTCAATTGGCTGAAGCCAAACAGGAATTTAGACTGTTTGGTCAACTAAACCAATTGTTACCTTCCATTACACATTCAATTGGCGGGATTGGATCGGTTTCTAAAACGGTGGGGACACTTACGCATGGATTAACCGGTTCTCTGATTCCATCTGGCAATGGGACTGCCACTCATGGTATCACTGGCACGATAACGCATGGTGTACAAAGTCTGACACGTGGATTAACGGATCAAACATCGGGTGAAAACAGTAGCGGAAGTTCTAAAACCAGTACCGCTTCTGGAGGAGGTTTGTTATCGGGAGTCACAACAGGCGTGCAGTCATTACTTGGAGGATAAATCGTGCAATTGTATCAAAAAGAAGGGGGGATATCGGTGCTTCGTTTATTGACCATTTTAAGTGGTATGGGATCATTGCTAGGTGTCACGTTATTTGGTTATAGCATGACGCAACAAACAGCTATTCAGGGTCAGATGGATAACACGATGTTGACTATCAATCAAGCACTTCATCAAACAGCACCTCTGGTTACTGCTACGTCTAAGGCTCTGACCCCACTTGTTGCTACTACTTCTGCACTGATAGCTATCGAACAGCGAGAACAACAAACGGTAGGTAGTATTATCCAGATGAATGAGCAGTTGCAAACGACAGGTAATACGGAGCAGGCAATTGTTGTAGGTTTGCAACAATTATACTCTGTGTCATCGGCCACCAGTCAGTCTATTTCAGCCGTAGCTCGTGTCAATGGTGGATTACTTTCACAAAGTCAGTCATCAGCTGTGCAAGCGCACACAGAGGCGGATCAGGTGACACAGCTGAACGACCAGACTGGGGTAGCCATCTCGCAATTGAGTAGTCTTAATCACAAATTATCTCTATTGAAGCTATTGCCGTGATTAGCCCAAGACAAATTTGTCGTGTGTGAGCGAACAATCTATAGGGCCATGCGCAAGTCCTTTTCGAAGGACAGCATGCAAGTCGAGTGGTAGGACAGTCCATTGACCGGGAAGATCCTTCTTAATCTGTTCCCCTGCGATCACGACATGATAGAGTGTATCTGGTTGCAGGGGGTGCGATCCAATCTCAATTTCTTGTACTCGGTATCCATCTGGATTGTTGATTCGCGCAATCACATGCATACCAAGTTGACGGGTCACATAGCCACCTTTTTGAGACATGGGGGTGGTCATCACATGCGTTAACCACAGTTCAACAGCTTCACGGATTGCTAACCCTGTCATGTCAGAAGCAAATAACTGGACAGGAAGTGGAACCATGTCCCACAGATCTTGTTCTGTGATTGGACCTGCTACTTTTGGTGGGCAAAAACGCCATGCACGTGAGACGTAAACATCAGCATCATAAGCTTCTTTCATACACTGTAAGATCATGTTGTCCATCGTAGATTCAAAGGTGAGCATACGATTGAGATCTGTTGTGACCGCACCAAGTATGGGTGCGAGGGTGTCGATATGTTGTGCGATCAGAGATTGCAATTGCTGTTCAACATGTTGATCTTTTGGGATAGCTTCATCCATGACGTGTAGTTCGTAAGTGTGTTTTTTATGCAATGTACCACTGCGATCCGGTGTGAGGGTGATGTTCAATTCACCTATGAACGATCCACTGAATCCAGCCTGAATGATGAGCGTTTCGTCATGTGTACGGTCGCCAGGAACAATAGCGGGTTGCCATAGACGATCGTGTGTATGCCCGCTAAAGATGATATCAATGCCTGGATTTCCTTTTGCGATGGCAATATCTTGGGGTAATCCCATATGTGAAATCAGACAAACTAAGTCTGCCTTGGCACGGACTTCTGGCAATAATAGCGGTAGTTCATCTTGTGCGATCCCATCTGTAAATTCGAGATTGCCTGAGAAAGAGGGTGGCATAGAGTCATCGACAATGGTGGCGGCTAGTCCAAGCATAGCGATGCGAATACCATTTTTCTCTATGATTCCATAGGGAGGAAAAATTCGCGTATGGGTTCCCTTTTGGTAGACATTTAGAGCATATAGAGGATAATGTAATAAGTGAGAGAGTTCTAGAAAATGATCAGGACCATAATAATATTCCCAATGACCTCCATTGCTCGCATCAATGCCAAGCTCGTTTAAAAAGGGAACCATGGCATTTCCTTCGTCGATTTGCGTAAAGTAACTACCAAAGAAGGCGTCACCGCAGTCGATGACCAGTGTTTTTTCTGGAGCTACACGCTTTCTTTGTTTCAAAAAATGGGCGATTCGAGAAATTCCTCCGATTTCTTGATGGATGGTAGGAGTACCAGCTTTCCAAAATAGCTCAGCATGAGCAACAAGCTGCCCATGTAGATCATTTAACTGCAAAAATGTTAATTCAATAGATTTTGACGCCAAGTAGTACACAGTCCTTTCAGCCAGTTCTATTTGTTGGATAATTCATAGTGTGTATCAGAATTCATACGTCTATTCCTCATGGGGCAAATCGCATGATGAGTGAATGGAAGAATCCATCATAAAGGGGGGAATGCTAGTGTGTTGACACACTAGCGCCAATATGGACATCGCTTTAAAGACATTTCTTATAACAGGTGGCGGATCAGGACTTGGGGCTGCAACTGCTACTCTCTTTCGGCAAGCGCATGCTCACATCGTCATAGCAGATGTGCATGAAACTCTTGGTCAACAAGTAGCGGATGATATTGGAGCCACATTTGTACATACGGATGTTACTTCTGAGGAAAGTGTAAAGCATGCAGTGGAAGTGGCACTGCAACGGTATGGGGCTATACACGGAGTTGTCAATTGTGCAGGGCTTGGCATTTCTTCGAAAGTGATAGGAAAACAAGGGCCACATGCACTCAGCCAATTTCAAAAGGTTGTTGAGGTTAATTTGATTGGTACATTTAATGTAATGCGTCTTGTAACAGAAGGTATGCTACAAAGTGAAGCGGATGTTGAAGGTCGGCGTGGTGTACTGATTAACACGGCTTCTATAGCTGCATTTGATGGACAGATCGGACAAGCTGCATACGCTGCTTCCAAAGGTGGAATTGTGGGGATGACTTTACCCATCGCCCGAGAATTAGCGCAGTATGGTATTCGCGTGATGAGTATTGCGCCAGGGATCTTTGACACACCGATGCTAGGACAGTTATCAGATGATGTTCGCCGTTCACTTGGATCTCAGGTTCCTTTCCCAAAACGCTTAGGGCAACCGCAAGAGTTTGCTTTGTTAGCCAGACATATTGTAGAAAATGATATGATGAATGGAGAAGTCATCCGATTAGACGGTGCGATTCGCATGGCACCTAGATAAATATATGTAAAAGGAGAGTTTCTTTTGACGTTGTCGCCCGTACCTGGATTTCCCTATATCGATCGGTTGACACTCCCGATTCCTACGCCTTTGCAACATGTACATAGTTATCTTGTTCAGGATTCACATGGCTTTACGATCATTGATACGGGATTTCACACAAAAGAAACAGAACAGGTGTGGGTCTCTACTTTGGAGGAAAAGGGCATAGGTTTTGCTGATATTAAGCGAATCATTTTGACGCATGCGCATCCTGATCATTCCGGTGCCGCTGGATGGTTGCAAGAGAAGTCGGGTGCAACTGTCTATGTACTAGATAAGGAAGAAGAACTCATTTTGCGTCATGTAGAACATCAAGATCACTTTAGTGCAGATTTGATCGAATACTTTAGGCCTTATGGATTACCTGTTGTGCAGGATGATGGCATTCACGAAAGAGAATCGCACATGGCGACATTGATTCATCCAGCACCAAGGGATATTTCGTGGTTGCACGAGGGAGATACAATTTCTTTATTTGATGAACCATTTGACATCATGTGGGTTCCTGGGCATAGTCCCGGTCAAATGATGTTATATCATGAACCACAAAAGTTATGTTTCGCTGGTGATCACGTACTTATGGGTATTACTCCAATTGTTGGCGTGTGGGCAAAGAATGACGAACACGCGTTACATGATTATCTACACTCGCTACACAAAGCAGCGCACATCGACGTACAGTTAGGTCTTTCGGGGCACCGTGAATCCGTTACAGCCTGGCAAAAGCGGATCGCAGATATTCTTGCACACCATGAGTGGAGGCTAAAACGCATCGTAGATTCATTGACGCAGCCACATACAGCTTGGGATATGATGTTGCGTGTTTTTCGTGTAAGGCAGCCAGAACAACTTCTGTTTGCATTAGCGGAGACGGTTGCACACTTAGAATACATGGTGCAACAAGGAACTTGTATCAAACGGATGAGCGCTGGTATGTATTTTTTCGAGAAGGCGACGCAAGAGTAAAGTGATTGATGGGACCTGATCATACAGGCGAGATCGTACATGTAGAGTATTTGATCTACATGTACGATCTCGCTTTTTGCATGTGGGCACTTCATTTATTTTAAAGAGAAAAGTATGCAACTTTTTATCATTGAAACATATACATGAAAACAGCTACGTGAGTAGTTATCTCATCTGGGAGTGGTTTATGTAGTGATATTTTCACAAGTTGAAATAGATAATTTGGAACAAAAATGGAAACGAAAGTGGCAAGTTCATCGACTCGAAGTCATGGTGAGAGATGCGACTAGCCTATTTGCTTATTGGGAAGTGGGTGATGTGCAAAAGGCATTACTGTGCGATCATTTCACAAGGACATGGAGCGAGTTTCCCCTCTTTCTTCGTCTTCACGATGTCACGGATCTACTGTTTGATGGGTATCACGCGAACGATACAAGAACAATTGTGATTCATCCGGAAGAAGATCACTATTATTTCCACCATGTACAGCCTAATCGTCACTATACTGCAGATGTATGTACAGAGACTGAAGATGGTCACCTCTTTACTATGATGCGTTCACATGTTGTTTGCACCCCTCCTGTAGGGCCCAGTCAAAATCATCAACACGCCATGATTTGTTTTGATCGACCGCACGCATTATCGCAAGAACATTCAAAACTGCCACATGGTAAGGAATCGAACATGGGCACATCCAATTGCGTAACCACGCCTGTGTCTTTTGAAACATTTGACGGGTATTCGCTGTTACAGGACAAATACAGTAAGTAAGGTTTGATGTATTGAGAGGGGTTTGCATAACAAGTGAAACAGGGGTACCTATGTTTAGTTCTACATGCACATTTGCCATATGTTCGCCATGTAGATGATCACAGTTATTTAGAAGAGCGTTGGTTTTTTGAAGCATTAACCGAAACGTATATACCTATAGTGCAAGTGCTTGAAAGGCTTGTTCGAGATGAGATCAATTTTCGTATGACACTCTCGATATCGTCAACGCTGTTGTCGATGTTGACCGATGAAGTGATGCAATCAAGATATGTCCATTACTTGGAGACCTTGATCAACCTGGCATTAAGTGAAATAAAACGAACAGAACAAGACAAAGACCTCTATCAGCTTGCTTGTTATTACTATGAGCACTTTACAGAGTTGTTACTCGATTATCAGGCATGTCAAGGCAATTTGGCCGGTAGACTGCGCGTGCTTCAGGAGCAAGGTATGGTTGAACTTCTTACGTCTGCTGCTACACACGCTTATTTACCGCTTGTTCACACGCGAGAAGCTATTCGTGCCCAATTGAAGACAGCACTCGATCTACATGAGAAAACATTTGGGCGTAGGCCGCGCGGAATATGGTTACCTGAATGCGGATATGAGTCGAGAATCGATGAAATTTTGCGGGAGTGTGGCATCGAGTTTTTCTTTACAGATACACACGGGGTCGAATGGGCACAACCCATTCCTATCTTTGGTACTTTATCACCAGTATTGACGCCTATGCGGGTAGCTGCATTTGCGCGCGATGCACAATCAGCAAAGCAAGTATGGAGTTCCATCGATGGTTATCCTGGTGACTTTGATTACCGTGAATACTATCGTGACATTGGCTTTGATTTAGCTATGGAACACATTCATCAGGGGATTCACCCAGATGGAATTCGAGTCAATACGGGGATCAAATATTATCGCATTACGGGGTTAACAAAAGATAAAAAACTATATGATCCGCAACGGGCTTTAGACAAGGCAACGGGTCATGCCACACATTTCTTGTCGAGTATACGTCAACAAATATCTGAAGCACACACAACTATGGGACGAAAACCGATCGTTGTTTGCCCCTATGATGCTGAATTGTTTGGACATTGGTGGTATGAGGGGCCGCACTGGTTGGATCAAGTATTGAGACAACTTGCAGAGGAGCAGATGGTAATTCAACCGCTTACACCTTCTGAATATTTAGAGGAATATAACGATTTTCAAGTCTGTGAATTACCGCTATCATCGTGGGGCCGTGCAGGTGCATCAGATGTATGGCTACAGGAGGAAAATGTCTGGGTATATCCGGCACTCCATATAGCAGAACGGCGAATGATCGAACTTGCTAATCGTTGGAATGAACCATCTAAAGAACAGAGGGTTGCATTAAATCAGGCTGCGCGTGAATTAATGCTCGGGCAAAGTAGTGATTGGGCTTTTATCATGGATAACAAAACCATGGTTGACTATGCCATTAAACGCACGAAAAAGCATGTGAACGCTTTCACGATGTTATATGAAATGTTAGTGCACGATGCAATCGATTCTCGTGTTGTGCAAGCGATGGTGGAAATGGATCCTATTTTTCCGGATGTTGATTATCAGGTATACCGATCACAGGTACAAAAGCATACAGGTGCTCCATCTGTTCTTTTCTTATCATGGGAATTCCCACCATTGACGGTAGGGGGACTTTCGCGGCATGTGGATGATCTATCGCGACATCTGGTAACAAGCGGATGGGATGTGCATGTGGTCACTGTACAACCAGGAGACTGTGCAGCTGATGAAATCGTGCATGGTGTGCATGTCTATCGAGTAGAGCCACTGCAACCTGATGGTGAACAATTTTTTCACTGGGTGATGCGATTCAATTTGCAGATGCTTGAACGGTGTCAGGCATTATTTGAACAGGGGCTACAAGTAGATGTGATTCACGCACATGATTGGCTTGTGCATGATGTTGCGAAAGTACTCAAAAAGCAATATCAGTTGCCGCTTATTGCAACAATACACGCAACGGAACATGGGCGTAACGGGGGAATCCATACCGAACTCCAAAACCGAATCCACCAGGTTGAACATGATCTGATTAGAGAGGCGCAACGTGTCATTGTCTGTAGCGATTATATGGCGCATGAAGTCATTACTGTATTTTCGCTACAAGATGTTGAGGTTGACAAGATCGTAGTGATCCCAAACGGTGTTGAGAGAATGAGGTTTTTGGACGATGGAGTGATCACACAAGTGAGTGACATACATGCTGTGAATGATCAGCACCACATTGTTTTTATCGGGCGGTTAGTCCGAGAAAAAGGTGTTCACGTTTTGCTTGAAGCAGCTCCAGACATTTTTGCTGATTTCCCCAATGCGGTGATCGTGATTATGGGAAAGGGACCTATGCAAAGAGAGCTACAGGAACAAGCGCAACATGCAGGGATTGAATCACGCGTGCGCTTTCTTGGATTTGTTTCAGATGAAACGCGCAATACGTGGTTACAAGAAGCTTCAGTTGCTGTTTTTCCAAGTCTTTATGAGCCGTTTGGCATTGTGGCGCTAGAAGCGATGCGTGCGCACACTCCAGTTGTTGTCGCAGATGTTGGCGGATTGTGCGAAGTAGTATCACATGAACAAACGGGACTGACTTTTTTTGCAGGCAATCCTCATTCATTGGCACATCAAGTGAAGCGTTTGTTGCATGACAAGGCATTGGCGCAGCACGTGATCGATGAGGCAAAACTGATGATTGAAAGAGAATACGATTGGAATGTACTCGCTAAGAATACCATTCATGTTTATGAACAGGTACTGGATGCTACTATATCGAGAGAGGCGGCGGTGAGATGAAAGCAGTGATCATGGCAGGGGGATTTGGAACTAGACTGCAACCATTGACTCGCCATATGCCAAAACCTATGTTGCCGTTACTTGATCGCCCGACTCTTGCCTATATTGTGGATTGGCTTACCTCCCATCACATTGCTGATTTGATGGTGACTACGTGTTATCTGCCAGATGTCATAGAGAAGTATTTTAGAAATGGAGAAAACTTTGGCGCGCGTATGCATTATTCATTTGAAGCTGATCCCTTAGGAACAGCTGGGGGAATCAAAGCGGTTGAAAAATTTTTAGATGAGACGTTTGTCGTCATGAGCGGAGATGGGATGACCGACTTTGATTTGACAACAGCGATTGCCCATCACCGCAAGACAGGGGCTTTAGCAACAATATTGTTAGTCTCTATGGATTGTCCACAGGGATATGGCGTAGCTCAGGTCAATAGCCAAGGGCGTATTGAGAAATTTATAGAAAAACCACAAACTTGGCAACAGGGTGAACGTTATTTGATCAATACAGGGATCTATATACTTGAGCCTGAGGTGTTGAACTTGATACCGGCAGGGGTTTCGTGTGATTTTGGTCGAGACGTATTCCCGATGCTACTGGCATTGAAAATTCCCCTACACGCTTACGAGGCGAAAGGGTATTGGTCAGATATTGGAACACTACGACAGTACTACCAAACCCAGTTGGATATGTTGAGTGGACAGGTGCATGTAACGTTACCTAGTGAAGTGAAAGTGTTAGCCATGAGTTAGATGGATGGGATTCTAAATATAGGATGTAAGGTCACCTCTACTTAAGTAGAGGTGATTTTAATGTAAAATCAGGCTTACTATTTGGGGGATTGCTGCGTACATTACATAGAGTAAACTAAATAAACGTACCCGTTACCAGGGGGGAGTATCCATGGAAGAGGAAGCGTTACAAGTACTTGAGGCACTCGTTCAACCAAATGGTCTGTATGTGGCCAGTAGTACACCAGATTATCGCTACGTGTGGATACGTGATACGTGTTATGTCGCTTTTGCTTACCTGCAAAAAAAGGATGGACACTATGAACAAATTTACTCTACGCTACTTGACCTGTTTAAAAAATACAAATGGAAAATCGAATATCATGCGGAGAAACGACCAGAGGCTACTTTTGAATACATTCATCCACGGTATGACCCAGACCGTCTAGAAGAATTACATGAGCCATGGGGCAACGCACAAAATGATGCCATTGGGCTATTTTTATTTGGTATAGGGGAAGGCTTGCGTGTAGGTAAGACAATGTTTCGCGATGAAAGTGATCGGGAGATTGTACAGCTCCTTGCCAAGTACCTTGTTAATCTAGAGTTTTGGCAGGATGCGGATAATGGCATGTGGGAAGAATATGCGGAGCTTCACGCGAGTAGTATAGGTGCTTGTGTGGCTGGATTAATGGCAATTTCCCCATATGTCTTGGTGGATCAGACGGCCGTGCGGTATGGGATGCATGCACTCATTGATTTATTGCCCCGTGAAAGCGCTACAAAGGAATGCGATCTGGCGCAATTAAGTCTCATTTACCCCTATCAGTTACTCCCCATGGAGTTGTCGCGTGAGATTGTGGCACAAGTAGAGAATCAACTTTTGCGACAAAAAGGAGTGATTCGGTATAAAGGAGACCAATATTTTGCAGAAGAAGGGTCAGAAGCGCAGTGGGGATTCGGATTGCCTTGGTTGGGGCTGTGTTATTTGATTGTTGGGGATGTCGAGAAAGCGCATTCTTACCTTCTGTGGACAGAGAGTATCATGCCTAAACCAGGGATCTTACCAGAACTGTACCTTGGTCAATCAGGCAGTCCCAATCAGCATACTCCACTTGCGTGGGCAGAAGCGATGTATGTTCTATTGCATGAGCAAGTGAGTGAGTGGCGTAACAAAGTATAAGAACCTGCCCCCTTTTTGAACAGGCTCTATAAGTAGTATCGCTACGATCTACATCGCAGTGGTGATATAGATCGCAGCGGTGCGCTATCTTTGTTGGAATGTATCCCTTTTTATGAGCTGTTGAAACTTTGTTGTCGTAGAGGTAGAAACGTCGATATCCAGTTCTCTGCGTAATGCACGTTGGCACAATTGATATGTTTGAACGACCATGGTGCGATTGCCAAGTTGCGCATGCACCTTCATTAAATCAACGTAGGCTTCTTCCCATGTTGGTTCTACTTGTAGTATGCGGTCACAAGTTTGAATCGACTCATCGTATTCTTCGGATTCGATGCACAGTTGAGAGTAACGAGTGGCTGCTTGGAGGTAAAGCAAACGCAATCGCTCTCTTTCATCGTCGCACCAAAGTTCGTATCGAGACTCTTCCAAATAGGCCCCTTTATACAGTTGTAACGCCGATGAGAGAAGTTGACGTATACGATGATTGTCGCGTGTTTGTTCAGCTTCCCGAATTTTTTGTACAAAGATGTCCCGGTCTATGGATAACATGGGATGAGAGGTTAATCCGTAGAGATTTCCTTGCCGAATAATAAATGAGGTTGTTCCGCGTCCCGTTCGATTGGGTTCTAATGCAGCAGATAAAACGTTGAGGGCCACTTTGAAGTCTCGATCTGCCGAGTCTGGGTTGAGACCGTCCCATAGCCGGTCACATATCTCTTCTTTATGAAATAGGCTGCCACGGTATGTTAGAAAGAATTGAAACAATTGGCGAGCCTTTTCACGTTGCCATTCATGTCTAGTGACCTGTTGAAAGCCCCGATAGACTTCAAATGATCCGAATGTCTGTACATATAATGTGTATCCTGGATGGCGAACTAATTGATTAGAGTCTAATAATTCTAATAATCTCGTGGTTAATTCATGCTCACTATCTGGTGTTTTTTGGTGTGCCATCAGCAATGGTACGATTGTTTGGGGATCTTTCATGCCAAACAATGTGGGTTTGGATAGCAATTGGGTTCTTCCTAAGGAAAATTCAGATCGTAATAGTTGATCTAATTCGCTGTGCCATCTCATATCCTCTTGTGCATGCATAGCAAATATGATCCATAGTTGTGCAGCATTTCTCATAAATGGATCTCCGCACTCTGTGAATGCTTGCATGGCATGCGTTAGTTCAGTGATCGCTTGAGTAGTATTGTTATGGACTGTACAGACTTGACCATATGCAGTGCGGACAAGGTTTTCCATCCATCGATCGCCGACCCGTGATGCTAGAGAAATACCTTGTTCAGCATATAGTTTTGCTAAGGGAAATTTACTGTGGTATCCGTGTGCAAAGCACAGTCCTAAGAAAGCTTCGGATTTGCCTCGCGCCACATCCATTTCATCCATTAAGCTAATAGCAGTCTCATACGATCTCAATGCATCATTTTGTAGTGGTTGTGCCAAATGCTGTGCGTGTCCTAATCGAATAAATCCAACGGCTCGAACAAAAGGTGCTTTTAGCGAATCTGCTATCCACCTACCTCGTTCTGCCTCTAATTTAGCAGTACTAGGATCGCCAAGCATGGAACAAACTAAAGAAAATAATAGAGAAGTTTCTCGATGCGAGAGTGAAGTGCGTTTCTTAGCATCATGTTGAATCATTCGGTTCCTTAGGTGTGTCATTGCTGCTTCTACTTGACCTGTGCGCAGCAAGAGCCGTAAGTCACTGTTATTGGCAGGTAATCCAGCGCCATTCCACAGTAAAAAATGGTGAAGGCGTTTTGCCCGGTGGGGCTTTCCTCCATTGAGTGCGTTTTCAAATGCTAGTTGAATGAGAGTAATTCTGATTTTCTTCAAATAGCGTGGCACAGTAGCTCGCGCTTCACGAATGAGCTGTGCGGCTGGGTAAGGTTGGGTCGTGTCCAGATAAATTCTGATCATCCCAATCAAAGCTTCAGCGACCATCGTGTGATCACAGGTATTCTGTGCGACTTGCTTGCATTGTTCAAATCCAACTTTTTCCTGTGCAAATCGATTGCTAAGGCGATCGATATCAGCTTGAGCCCAAATTAATTGTGCAGAACACGCATAAGAATCAGGTGAAATTCCTTCGATCCATGTTTGTACCGTCGATAGTTGTCCTTTTTCTAGGTAGGTATGAATAAATGGGAGTAAACGTTGGATGCGGTCCGGTTCATCTATAATATCGAATATATATCCGATCGCTCTGCTCTCATCTCCGTTTTGTTGGTACCAGGTGATTACTTGGTCCAGCAAAGATTTTCTTTGCTGTGGGTGCAAACTACATAATAGATAATCTCGAACTAAAGGGTGTAATTGGTAGCAGTCTGATTCTGCTGCAAGCAAGATATGCCCACGATGCTCCGCTTCGATTAATATTTTTTTACTATCGTTACGTTGGAGAAGCGCATCACAGATGTTTGGATGAAGTGTGGTCATCACACTGGTTGAACGAAAAAATTCTATTTCGGTGGAGGATAACCCTACTTCAAATAAACGACCTATGGAATCAAGTAGTGTTGTTTGATTGACGAGTAAATTTTTTAGTTTGGCAAGTGAAGGTTCATTGCGCCATTCACGTAACAAGAGAGAGATAACAAGAGCCATACCACCTGTGCGCTCTACTAAGTTATGTATCTGTCGGTCGGTTAAGCTGGATTCTTCATGTTCGGCGTTCAACCGAAATAAGGCGGCGACTTCATCTTCATTGAAGGCTAGATCTCGTTCTTGGATCATAAGAACATCATCGTGTAGCATTAATTGTAAAAGGTATGGCAACGTGGGGCGTGATCTTGTCACAATGACGACGTGCAGATGGTGTGGAATGTCTCGCAACCATGCATCCATCCACGATATCAGGGCAAACTCTCCATCAATCACCTGAAAATCATCAAGTACGAGAATCGTTTCTTCGACAATATAATGCGAAATGAGTGAAGCAGCTGAAACGGCAGATGCCATCCAAGTAACAGGTGATTGACTAGAAAGAACCACTGCCTCAAGGTCCTCTTGGGCAGCGTTTGTAGGCAATATAGACTCTAGGATACTTCGGACAAATAGTGAGGTATCTCTGTCTTCCGTTGATAAGGTTAGCCATCGACGCTGCAATCCACTTTGCGATAGATAATTTGAAACGGCAGTTGTTTTTCCGTATCCAGCACCGGCCTTCACCACTGTGGCAGGGTAATCAGGAATATCTGAAAGGAGGTTCATGATGCGTGGTCGTGGCATGTTTGCTCGTCGCATACGTGGTGGTTGCTTCCGTTCAAAACGTGCTACTCCCATGTTCTTCGCCTCCACTGTACTATGTTTTCGGACAATATAGATAGTCTATATCTAATTCTACACGAGTGTTGACTATAAAGTCATGAATAGTTTTTTTATTGACTCATGTAGTCATGGATGGTTACAAATAAAATAATTTCTTTTGTACGGAGTCTAACACATCTCTGTTACCAATTGAAAATAATTGGAAATCAGGTGCGAATTCATGGATAGATTGGTAACACTGCGATTGTGGAGGATCGATCCCATTTTCAACCCATTTTTCAAGGTGCTGTAAGGCGGCCTCATAAAATGGTTGAACAGGTTGTTGGCCACCTTTTTCAATGCGCAGTAGTCCATCTACGTGATTTCCGTTTGCAATTTCATAGCTCCGATGGATACTACCTGCCCCAGCATTCTTAACCAACTGAGCATAGGCCTCTGCGTGATATCGATAGGGGATCAGGCAGTCTTCATTTCCTGCGACAGATAATAAAGGTTTTCCGATCTTACCGGAATTTTGGATAGGTGCAATATGTGCCGTCAATTGGTCAAGTCGCTCTTGCCAAGGATAGTCGGCTAATGATTCTGGATGGCTGAGCCACTCATTAGACCAAGGTCGTTGAAATGGTTCCCAATCTGGATCCATCTGAATGCCATAGAGCCATAGAGAAACCACCCAATACGTAAGAAAGTAACGGTGCCATTGAAACTCAGAGGCGGGATGGAGGCCTGCATCGAGTAATTTTTCATATGCTGCGCTACGTTCCCACTGCGTCCAATCTCCCCGCCAATTGCGATAAATAGGATAGTTTGCGACATAGATCGGTAGTGTAGTGAGTAAATGGCGGTGGTCAGCCCGCCATAGCACTCCTTCCCATTCTACTCCACCGTCAAATAAATCATGATGGCGTTCTAGCATGAAGCGAGTTACAAATCCACCGTTGCTAAGCCCTGAAATATAGGTTTGCGTAGGTGAACTCTGATATTTTTCTTTCGTTAGTCTTGTCGCAAAGTCAACTAAGTCTACGTGGACTTGTTCCCATTCTTCCATGGTTCGAGATAAATCGCGCAGTGTTAACCCTGGAGTTGCTTTGTCGCAGGCGGCATATGCGTATCCCCGATACAAGGCGATATCTGATAACAATAAGTCAAGTGAATATTCATTACGTGTAGCAGGTGTTGCTCCTATTAATAACTTTCCATTCCAATGCTGCTCCGATGGTAAGCGAACCAGGGCATTTGCTCTTCCTATTTTACCTTGCCATAGAGTTCCTGGAACGGCAGTATGAATGCTTGGAGTTCGATATACCAGAGCATCTGCATCTGCATGCACACCACATCCACGGGTGGTGAGGTCCAAAACTTCTTTAGTATTATGTGTAACGTCCATGGCTATCGTCCTTTCCATTTCATAAGGGAGCCGAGAATTCCCTTTGGTAAAAATCGAACAACTACGATGTAAAGGACGCCAAAAACGATTTCGGAATGACTAAACAGTGGGTTTGAACCGGCTAGATTGGATAGTTCATTTTGTGCTAAGATAATAATTCCTGCGCCTAATAAACCGCCGTACAGTGTGCCGACGCCACCAATAATCGTCATGAGTAATACTTGAAGTGAAACGGAACTCACATCGTATACGGATGTGCTCACAAATGATTCCACAATGACATATAAACCGCCTGCAAGTGCTGCAATCACGCCCGATATAAAAAATGCAGCCGCTTTATAGCGAAAAACTGGATATCCGAGGGCTTTGGAACGTCCTTCATTTTCACGTAGGCCACGCAAGATATCGCCAACGGGGGAATGAACAAAACGATGTAATAAAAAGGTAATGACAAGTAGGCTTAGTGCGATTAAATAGTAAACAGAAAGGTTGCTGTTTAGCCATTGCGGCGTTAATACAGTTAATCCATCGTTTGAATTTGTTAGTGGTCTAAGAGGTTGAGAACCTGCAAGGACAAAAAACACTTGTCCAACGGCCAGTGTAATCATAGCAAAGTACGTATGTCGAACGCGTAATGATATAAATGCTACGATAAAACTCAGGACTGCGGCCAGCACAATGGCAACGAGAAAACCAAGCATCAAACCGGTTGTGCTACCCCCAGTCTTGGATAGTACAATGGCGACTGCATATGCGCCTGTTCCAAAAAACATCGCGTGTCCAAAAGAGACAATGCCTGTATACCCAATAAGCAAATCATATGACATGGCAAATATGCCGAATGCGAAAATTTGTTCCATCAAAGTTGCATTTCCTGCGGTACCAAACATGTATGGAAAGAGGAGGATGAAGAGAATGAAGACTAGAATAGCTGGTATGCGTATGGATGAGCGCACTAGTCAATCTCTCCTTCACCAAATAGTCCTTGTGGTCGAATCAAAAGTATAGTTGTCATCAACAATACATTGGCTAATACAGCAAATGATGGGGTGTAATAGCTCACAATGGCTGTTGCCAATCCTATTAATAAACTCCCAACTAATGACCCTATCAAACTGCCAAGACCACCTAAAACCACGATAATAAATGCGTTTAATTGCATATCTAAGCCCATCGATGGCGTTACAGCACCGTAATATGGTCCGGACAAGGCACCTGCAAACCCAGCGAGTGCAGCACCAAGAATGAATACTACTGTAAATATGCGGCGAATTGGAATGCCTCTTGCTTCCACTAATGCGCGATTATCAACACCTGCTCGAATAATAAGTCCCAAACGAGTTTTGCGTAAGATATACATAAGTAGTCCAAATACGATCGCAGCCATGACAATAGTAAAAAGAGGGTATTCAACAAGAATGACATGACCAATGATCCATGAGTGATTAAGAAATGGCGGTGCTTCAGATAATACAGGGTCTCGTCCAAATAGAATTTGTATGATTTCTGTTAACACAATGAGAATTCCCATCGTGACAAGAAGTTGTTGATTGCCATCCCCATATACGGCAGAAATTAATCCAGTCTCCATTAACCATCCGAGTAACCCACCTACGAGAGTTCCAATTAGAAGCGACCATATGAATTGATGTGATGCACTGTACATAAAGGTTGCTGCATAAGCTCCCCACACAAAAATGCCACCGTGTGCAAAATTAATTACACGTAAAAGACCAAATATTAAGGTGAGTCCAGCCGCCATGAGGAAGTATAGTGCGCCAGTTGATATTCCATCTAAGGCAAGCGTGAGAAAGACATTCATAGACCCATCCCATCTTTCGTTTGTAATTGCAGACCCAGATAATGTTGCAATAGATCTTCTGATGATGCGAGTGCTTGCATGTCTCCTGTATATACGGTTTGACCATCATCTAAGACGGTTACGTAATCTCCTGTGCGCTTAGCTAAGAAAAAATTTTGCTCAACTAATACAATCGTCGTTTCCGTTCGAAGTTGAACGAGCGCATCACCAATTCGCTCAACCAGTAGAGGAGATAGACCCTTACTTGGTTCATCGATGAGAACGAGGTTTGGTTGTGATACGAGAACTGATGCGAGTGCCATCATTTGTCTTTGACCACCGCTAAGTGTTCCGGCTTGGCGATTCCAAGCGACAGTGAGGTCCGGGAATAAATCGCGCATATCGCTAAGACGTTTTGCAGTTCGTGCTTCTCGATTTGGCATAGAGATAAGCAAATTTTCTTCCACAGTGAGATTCGCAAAGATATTTGCATCTTCTGGCATATAACCTATCCCTTTACGAGCAATTTGATAGGTTGTAAGATTGCTCAAGTTTGTGGAGTCCAACTGAATCGTACCTTTTAGTGGGCGAACATAGCCCATAATGGTTCGTAAGGTGGTTGATTTTCCTGCTCCATTGCGACCCAAGATGACATTGATCGCATTCTTTTGAACAGACAAGGAAACACCTTGTAAAATAGAGAATTGGCCAATATTTGCATACAGATCCTTCACTTCAAGCAGTGCTTCCATGTGATCCTCCCAAGTACGCCTGTGTGACTTCTGGGTTCTTCATCACTTCCGATGGCGAACCTTCTGCAAGCACCTTCCCTTGATTAAGAACCATGATGCGATCAGAGAGTTTCATGACGACGTCGACTTTGTGTTCAACTAAAATAATGGCATATTGTCGAAGTGATTTAAGCTGCTCAATTAAATCGAGCATTTTGGGTGCCTCGGTTAAACTCATCCCTGCAGTAGGTTCATCTAAAAGAAGAATACGTGGTTGCAAGGCCAACAACATCGCGAGTTCTAGTTTGCGTTTGTCGCCATGAGAGAGTGACTTGGCTATGATGGGTGCCACATGTTCTAAACCGACTGCACTCAACGTATTTTTGGTCGCATCCAACACATCTGAGCGCGTTTGCCAAAGCCAGTCACGCACATGTAGTTTGCGTGTAGCTTGAACTGCGAGCCTCACATTTTGTTCCGCTGTTAAATTAGGGAATAGGTGAATCGCTTGAAATGACCTGCCGATGCCTGCACGCGCGCGGCGATCTGCAGACCATGTTGTAATGGTCTGCCCATCATATCGTAATGATCCAGATCGAATGCGAAGTTGACCTCCAAGAGCGCTTAGTAAGGTTGTTTTTCCGGCTCCATTTGGACCAATCAATGAAAGAAACTCACCTGGGTCGAGTGTTAGTGAAACGTTTTGAACCACGAGATGATTGCGATATCCAACTGATATTCCATCCGCCTCCAATGTTGCCACCTACAAAACCTCCACCGTCATTGATTTATTGCCCGTTATTCAGTACGGGTGGAATCGTTTCGTTTGCTGTAATTACTTTTAATAGTGTGGGTACTGGATAGTTAAAACCAGGCTCATTTTTGAGGACCACACTGTACTGATTTTGTAATGCTTGATGGTCAGATGCTCTGAATCGATATGTGCCTTTAGGCCCTTGGAATGTCATACCGGAAAGAGCAGCAGAGAGTGCATTTCCATTGGCGTTACCATCTGTTTTCTTAAGCCCATCCACGATTGCAATAGCAGCTGCCATCCCATCTGGATCAAACAAATCAGGAACAGTATGGAATTCAGACTGATCATGTGCTATCAAGTAATTATTTATGGGATTATGAGGCAATGTGTAAAAGTAAGTAGTAAAGCCATGCATTCCCGCAAAGTTGCCGAATAATGCTTGAATGGCCGCGATATTTGGTATCCCTGTGACCACAGTAATTCCTTGTTTTTCTAACTGCATATTCACAATTGAATTCCAAGGTCCTGGCGCACCAGCCCATGTCACAAATAGATACTTTGGATGAGCCTGTAAAATTTTCGTGAGTTGAGGGGTGAAGTCCGTTGCAGTAGGATCGGCATATACATTAAGAATATCTTTTAATCCCGCTTGCGTTGCTAGTTGTTGAAATGCAGCTACAGAGTCATAACCAAATGCATAACTCGGAGCAAGCTGAGCGACTGTAGCACCTGGGGTGCTAATGGACATGACCGCCGCTTTGGCTTCCATATAGGAGTTTGGTGAGATTTTAAAAATATATTTGTTGTAGTGTTTACCTGTGATGCTGTCGGCAACGGCTGGCCCTACCATGTATACAGTTTGATATTTTTGCGCGAGTGGTTCCATGGCTATGGCGCTTGCACTATTCACGCCGCCTGCGAGTACATTGACTCCATCGCTTTGAAGTAAGTTTTTTGCATCAATGACGGATTGTGTTGGCGTGGAGTCGCCATCTGACCAAATTACTTGAATAGGATGTCCATCAATTTTGTCCGTCCCACCTGTTGCATATTGTAATCCAATGGTGAAACCGCGTTTCCACTCTTGACCATAATCTGCAAGTGCTCCTGAAAGTGCCGTAACAACGCCAATTTTAATGGCACTGTTACTGGGCCCTGATCCTGTAGCGGATGGAGTTGAATTTGTTCCGCAGCCTGCCATTAATGAAGCGACTACGGTGGCAGTCATAACAATGCCAGCCCATTGATAACGTGTACGCATGTAAATGCCCCCTTTTCTATTGTGAAAGCGCATACCTAATCTGTTTGAAATATATCATTTATTAGTCACGAGAGAGTCACAAAAGGAACTCATAGGTAAGTAAGTGGGAAGTTGAGCATTTCAATGTCACATATCGTGTGACTTTTTTGTGACTGAAATATGGTACAGTACTAGTACACGGAATAAGAATGCGTTTTCATACTCTGGTGCATCTGGGAACCGGTGCATGAGTAATGGAGTATCTTTGCACTGAAAGGAGATGGTTTGACGAACATGAATGAAAGGGCTTACAAAGCAATGTAGCAACGCTGCATAGAAAGATGGAGAATAGTTGAGAGGTATCATTGAATTACCAATATAGGAGGGATCAAAATGTCAACTGCACCTAAAGTAACAGCAGTGAATCCACTTGCACGGTTAGAAAGAATCCCGATTTGGCCACACGGTTCAAAACTGTTGATTATGCTCGGTCTAGGCTATTTCTTCGCATTTTTTGATATTACAAATGTTGCTTACGGTATTCCAGTTATCACGCAGCAGTTTCACGTATCTACTCTTTTGGTTTCTCAGTCAATTAGTTTTAGTTTATATGGTTACATTGTGGGTTCCCTTATTGTGAGTGTGATTAGTGATTATTACGGGCGTAAAATGGCTCTTATTACGGGTATTCTTCTCTATACCGTAGGCTCGTTCGGAACCGCCCTTAGTCCTAATGTAGATGTTTTAATTGCTTTTCGCTTTGTCGTTGGTATGGGTATTGGAACGATGATCTCGCAAGTTTCTACGTATATGGGTGAAATATCCCCTGCTGCACTTCGTGGGAGATTTACCGGTCTAGCTAATGTATTTGCTTTTGTGGGTTTGGCGGCTGTACCATTTGTAGCTATGGCGATTGTGCCGGAATTTTCATGGGGATGGAGAGTACTTCTTTTTATCGGGGGATTTGGTGGAATTTTCATGCTATTTATGTCCAATGCACTGATTGAATCTCCACGGTGGTTGCTCATTCATGGACATCATGATCAAGCGATCGCTTTAGTTGACAGGATTGAGAAACAGGCTATGGCTAAAATGGGTGGCAAGTCCCTTCCTCCAGTCGTTGATATGCCATTAGAAGAAAAGGCACATGGATTCCCACTGCTATCTTTGTTAAAACCGCCTTATTTAAATCGAATGATCATTCTTCTTGTGTATTGGTTGTTATGGTACGTTGCTGACTACACATATTTGGGATTAGCTCCGACGTTTCTAGTAGATAAGGGGTACAATTTAGCAAGCAGCATTGATTTTTCAGCCATTTCTAGTATTGGATTCGTCGTTGGTGCACTCTATGTTCTATGGTTCGGTGACAAAGTGGAGCGTAAAATTTCATTGATTATTTCTGGAGTGATCGGTGGATTGGCTATGATTCTCGTTGCCTTTGCTTCATCACCTGCGATGATCATTATTGGTGGATTTCTCTTCACGACAACCATTGCTCTCTTGTCAATTCTTGGTTACATTATCACGGCGGAACACTTTCCCACGCGGTCTCGTAGTTCTGGGCTTGCGATGTGTGATGGCATTGGTCACTTTGGGGGTGCCATATCTGCACCGCTTGCACTGCTTATTTACGGAATCTATGGGTTTACGGGGGCATTTTTGTTAATGGGCATAGCCACGCTCGCATCCCTGATTTTTATGGGATTTACAGTTCGGGCAACAAGAAAGTCACTAGAGCAAGTAACTGACGTCACTTTTGAGGATGTGTCAGGAATCCAGTTATAATTTATATCCAAACTTTATCGCTCAGAGAAGAGTACGTATAGGGTCAGGTGAGCACGATACACCTGACCCTATTAGATTTGTTGGATATAAGCAACGTATGTAAGCTGATATGGTGTATATTTGCATAAGAAGCCAATGTGTCGTATGAGGAGAGTGGTTTTATGAATGAATTTCAAGAACGGTTAGCAAAATATGCTGAACTCATTGTGAAGCTCGGCGTAGATGTTCAGTCCGGACAAGAAGTTCTTATTCGCGCGCCCTTATTTGGAAGTGAACTCGTTCATAAGATAACTGAACTTGCATATGCACAAGGAGCTAAACGTGTTCATGTGGAATGGGAAGATGCAGAACTTGATCGCTTGATGAGAATGCAGCATGCCATGTAGCGTTAGGCGATGCATACCCACTTTGCATAGAGGGTGGGGACGGAATGACAGCGGAAGAATTAGAAGTACACGGACTCAATACAAGTGTAGTGCACGTGGACTTTATGATTGGCTCAGGTGAACTGGATATCATTGGCGTGCGCGAAAATAGAGAAAGCATCCAAATTTTAAAGGCGGGACGATGGGTGATTGAATCGTCGAACTAAGTTTTTCTTAACCATCGTTTAATGCTAGTTGTGCACGACAGTGTTTTTACAGGAGATACATAGTGTATAATGCAGTAGTAAGGTTGGTCAACGTTTCATGTAATGAATGATCTTCGAGGAGGCAATAAATCATGTCGATTCACGGTGTAACAGCTAAAAAGTCCGGTAATTTTGCTATTGGGGGAGACCTGCCTGTTCATCGTTTAGGATATGGTGCCATGCAGTTGACGGGGCCAGGGATATGGGGTCATCCTAAAGATCCACAAGAAGCTATACGTGTACTTCGGCGCGCAGTGGAACTTGGTGTGACCTTCATAGATACGGCTGATTCGTACGGACCATTTGTTTCAGAAATGCTTATTAAGGAAGCATTACACCCATACGCAGCGGATGTTGTGATTGCCACAAAGGCTGGACTCACACGATCAGGACCTAATGTCTGGCGACCCGTGGGACGGCCGGAGTACTTGCGTCAGCAGGTCGAATTGAGTTTGCGACATCTTGGTCTAGAACGCATTGATTTACTTCAATTACATCGCATTGATCCGCAGGTTCCTCTTGAAGAGCAAGTGGGCGAACTGGCACTCTTACAACAAGAGGGTAAGATTCGTCATATTGGATTGAGCGAAGTGAGCGTTTCTGAGTTGGAACAGGCACAGCAAACGGCTCGTATTGTTTCGGTACAAAATCTGTACAATCTCGCCAAACGGGATGCCGAACCTGTTCTTCAGTACTGTGAAATGCATCAGATGGCGTTTATCCCTTGGTTTCCTTTGGCCACAGGTCAGCTAGCCAAAGAGGGTGGGCCGCTTGATGAGCTGGCCAAGCGTCTCCATGCTAAACCTTCTCAACTCGCGTTGGCTTGGTTGCTAAAGCGGTCACCTGTGATGTTGCCCATTCCTGGCACATCGACTGTCTCTCACGTTGAAGAAAATATTGCTGCGGCAGAAATCGAACTGAGCGATGCTGATTATGATATGTTGACACAGTCAATATAAGTAGGTATATGCGATAAGCGTCGTTTAAAGAGTTGATTCATACAGAGAGCTTTGAGTTGAACGAGGAATCGCCCAGCTCTCTGTATGAATCATGCATGATTCACTTAGATGGTAATTGATGCTGGTCGCGCAATTCGCGTTTAAGAATTTTGCCACTTGGATTGCGTGGTAACTGCTCTACTTGAATGATGTGTTTTGGAATTTTAAACTTTGCTAACTTTCCTTTACAATGCTCTAGCAGGTCTTGAGGGTCAAATGACATGCCATCTTTTATCACGACGATTGCAGTCACGGCTTCAATCCAATAATCATCAGGTATTCCGATGACAGCAACTTCAAGTACTCCGTTATATTCGTAGATGACTTCTTCTACTTCGCGGCTAGAGACATTGACTCCACCGGATTTGATCATATCTTTTTTGCGATCGACAACAGTCAGATAGCCATCCTCATCGAGGTAACCTAAATCCCCACTATGAAACCAACCACCTCGAAATGCTTCTTGTGTTCGGATAGGATCATGTAGATACCCTTTCATCGCATGTGGTGTGCGGTGGACAATCTCGCCAATGGTCAGTGGCGGGACATTCTGATCATACTCATCTACGATCTTTGTTTCTACATTGAGTGCAGGTTTACCAGCTGAGCCCAGTTTACGTAGTTGATCTTCTGGTTGTAAAACGGTTGCAAGTGGCGCGACTTCTGTTTGGCCATAAAAGTTAAACAATCGGGTGTTTGGCAAACGCTTTGCCAATTCTTTTAAAATTTCCATGGGCATGATAGCTGCACCGTAGTAACCGTTGGTGATGGATGGTAATGATTGATCAAATGCGGGATGGCGAAGGAGTGCGATCCATACAGTGGGTGGACAAAATAGATGTGTGGCTTGCTCATCTTTTACTGCAGATAAGATGAGATCTGGGGCTGCCTGTTGCAAGATGATGCCGGTTGCTCCAAGATAAATGCCAGGGCCTAATAAGCAATTAAGTTGTGCACTATGGTAAAAAGGAAGCGCATGAATGATGATATCTTCACTTGTCATCGATCCGTCGACCATACAACTTACATATTGAGCGATGAGACTACTATGCGTGAGCATAACACCCTTAGGACGAGACTCGGTACCACTGGTATACAGAATTTGTGCGATATCTTCATCGTCTATGTCCATGTCTGGTGCGACGGTTGAGAAAGATTGACTGTAGTTTGTGAGCGCTTTCCACATGTGTAAGCGTTGATCTGGTTGGGTGTCGATCATATATCGGGCTAAAATAGAAAGGTTATTCGCAAGAGCGACAGCAGCGTCAAGAGACTCGGCAAACCCTGAAGCGGCAACTAGATGTGAAACTTCTGAATGACTAAGAATATAGGCCGTTTCATGAGCAGTGAGCATGTAGTTGATAGGAACGAGAATTGCTCCGAGCTTAGCTACAGCATATTTCACAATAACAAAATCAAGATTATTTTTTGATAAAATGGCCACCTTTAATCCATGGGTCACTCCATCAGCGAGCAATGCATTAGCCGTTTGGTTTGTTCGTTCTTCTAGTTCTCTAAATGTCACGCGTTGCTCGCCGTAGACTAACGCAATTTTGTTAGGATACCGTGCCGCACTTCGGCTAAGTAAGTCACCTAGTGTATTGCGACGAGCGCGTTGCAGGGTGTGTGAAAAAGCGGCAGAAGAATCTGATAATGTCATGTATGCACTACCTTTCTGTAACCTTTCTCTTATTAAAGATGATATTCGACAGGGAATTGATTTTTCCTTTGTGGTATATGTATGACTGGATTTCCTGAGTAGAGCATAGGGGGATGTGTATCGTGGAGTGTGTGATGGTGATTGGTGCTACTGGATTTGTAGGTAGACATGTGGTTCGTGAGCTGTTACTTCGTGGTCACGAAGTGGTGGTTGTGAGTCGCAATCGTGAACAGGCAAGCTCTGTGTTTGGCAAACACGTCTATGTCATGGCATACGATGCATTTGTAACTGCACAAGTGGCACCGAAAGATATCACTGTAATCGTGAACTTAGCAGGTGAATCACTCAATGCTTCGCGCTGGACGCGAAAGAGAAAGATAAGGATTATGCAGAGTCGATTGGCCACGACGGAAGCCCTTTCTCATTTTATTGCTGCTCAAAAGACGAAACCACGTGTACTTATTCAAGCTTCTGCGGTTGGCTATTATGGAGTGAGTACAACAGCTACGTTCACTGAAGACTCTGCATCTGTGGGCAATGATTTTTTAGCTTCTGTAGCCAAGGCATGGGAAGAGCGCACACAAGCTGTGCAGTCGCAGGGTGTGCGAGTAGTATTGGCGAGATTTGGCGTTGTGCTTGGAGCAGATGGTGGTGCGCTAGAAAAAATGATGCTGCCTTATCGACTTCATGTGGGCGGGAAAATAGGATCTGGTACGCAGTTTGTGTCTTGGATTCATATGGATGATGTGATTGGCATGATCATGTGGAGTATGTCAGTTGAAGATGTATTCGGCCCAGTCAATATGACGGCTCTGGAGCCAGTTACGATGGATCGCTTTGGACAAGTATTGGCACATGAGATGAAAAGAAAACACTGGGCAAGTGTTCCTTCAATTGTTTTGCGATTGTTCATGGGGGAAATGGCAGACATGGTATTACTAGGTCAGAGGGTTCTTCCTGACAAGGCTATTAAGCATGGGTATACATTTTTATTTCCGGATCTACAATCTGCACTCAGTCAGTTGATTCATCCAAATAGTAAGTGAAAAATGTCCATATTGACTTGATTATTTTGTCCACATGAGATATTGATATTCTAAGGAGGGTGATAACATGGGAAAACTACAAGGAAGTAAGACGGCTGATAATTTACGAGTGGGATTTGCTGGGGAAGCGCAAGCCAATCGTCGGTATTTGTACTTTGCAGATAAAGCAGATCTAGAAGGTGCAGTAGAGGTTTCCAACTTGTTTCGCAGTATTTCAAACGGAGAAACAAAACATGCGTTTGGACACTTTGATCGTTTACGAGATCACGGCGAGGGCGATCCAGTTACGGGGTTTCCAGTGGATGATGCAAAAGAGATGTTAAAGTCCGCGATTGCTGGGGAAACTTATGAATATACGGAGATGTATCCAGGATTTGCGGCAACAGCGCGCGAAGAGGGTTTTGAAGAGATCGGTGAGTGGATGGAAGTAATGGCAAAAGCTGAGCGTGTTCACGCACAACGTTTTCAAAAACTACTCGATTCACTTGAATGATCCATTGATCGCGATCTGCCGCCAGTATTTATTTTGACGGCAGATTGCAAGTTGGGGTGTGATAAATTGGCAGCTAGTATCTCAATGAAGGATGTCGTTTCGCTTCATACCTATAAGTTGGGTCGCGATGAATACGTGCGCAAAATGATAGAGTATAAGCGCAGGCGTCGCGTAAAGGTCAGTGAGTACATGTCCTTATTGTTTGAAAATCGCAAAACCGTTCTATTCCAAATTCAAGAGTTGGTGAATGCCGAGGATTTGGAAGATGCAGACGAAATAAAAGAATATATTGATATTTATTCACCTATGTTACCAGGCGAAGATGAATGGTCTGCTACGTTATTCATTGAAATGGATGACTTGACACAGTTAGAGGATAAACTCAGACAACTAAAGGGTATTGAACATGCGTTGTTTATAGAAGTAGGCACAGAGGTAATCCCTGCTATTTTTGAAGAAGAGCATACGGAAAGGGAGTTTACCACAAGTGTGCATTATGTGAAATTCCCTTTGACACCAACAGCAAAACAGTATGTACTTCATGAACCAGCATCGTCTAGTCATATTAGCATCGTGTTAGACCATGCCAACGTACATTTAGAGATTGCACTCACTGAAGATACTATTGGCTCTTTACAAGAGGATATTAGATAAAAGGTAGCTTGCATTGTCATAAGAGCGTTATGACAGTGCAAGCTACCTTTTTATATTGTTGTAGTAGTCTTAGTTAAGATTTCTTTGGCCCATTTGGCGTCATACCCACATCGATCGTTGTTACACCAAAGGAATGATTGGGACCTGTCGCAAAGATGCGGTAATATCCTGTAGTTGGGAAGGTGAATTGTCCTGTAGCCTCACCGTTCACAAGTGTTACTGACCGAGGCCAACTGATGGCAGTTTGGTTGACTTCTTTTGGTGTAACCATGCGTAGTGTTACTTTTCCAGAAAGCGAGCGATCATCGAGTAAGCCAGCTGTTTTTGCAAGGATGGTGAGTGTGATGGCTTTGCCTTGTGTGGCACTCAGATTTTCTGCGGGATAGTCTGCAATTTGCAATGTATCAGTAGGTACATGAGGAAGTACGATTGGTGCAAGCGGTTTTTGATGGAAATTAAAATCTGTGAGTAGATCATTCCCTTGTGCATCTCTTTTGGTCAGTGGAGGTAGGCCCCACAGGTGTTCCATAAAGCTTAGAATGGATACATTTGTTGTGGTTTGATTGAATAAACCTTGACGCACCCACGGGGAAATAATCACCATAGGAGTTCTTGTGCCATATCCGAAACGATAGGGTTGTGGCGGTGTGACATGGTCCCAATAGCCGCCGCCTTCATCATAAGTAATGAAAATGGCTGTGGACGACCAGTCAGGACTTTTCATGAGCGCAGTAACGAGTTGACCTACCCATGCATCACCTAATGAAAGATCAGTGGGTGGATGCTCGCTGTACATCCAACTAGGTACGACAAAGGAGAAGTTAGGCAAGTTTCCAGTCTTGGCATCCTCTACAAATGCATTGGTATTAAATACATGCGCATTCCATTCTTTTTTGTTTTTGCGAAGAGGAGAATACCACATCGAATTCCAATGTTTAACAAACCCGTTACCTAGATCTGTCTGCGAATAATAATCACCTTGGAAGATCCCCCATGAATGGCCATGAGACTGCAGATCATTAAATATGGTCGGAAAAGTAAACGTGAAGTTTGGAGGGGTGTCGGAAATCCACCCTTCCGTGGTTCCAGCGATGGCGTATTCGCGGTTTGGCTGTGTAGGACCCGTGGCTGGTTGAAAGTTTCTCTCGGCTAGCGAAAAATGTTGAGCAAGCGCCCATTCGTTTGGCACATCAGAGCGACCGAAGGTCGTAATGCTTGCGAGTCCGTTGAGAGGGAAAACAGTGTAATAGTTCATTTCGCCATTGTGCATCATCATGACTTCTGGCGCGCGGTTATGATCGATGTCTACTGTATCACCAACATTTGTACCCGCTTGAATGGGTGCTACCTCAGGGGCTTCATAGTTTCCATTAGGGTTTGGTAACTTCAAGCCTTGGGGAATGCCATTTGCATTAGGATAATGGCCAAATAGATTGTCAAACGTATGGTTTTCCAACATGATCTCTACCACATGTTTGATAGGTGTATGCATGGCCTGAGGTGCTTGATAGACACTTGCATAAGTCGGGCTTGCGTTCAACAATCCTCCCATGGCAGCCACTACTGAGAGTGTTCCTACGGTAAGCGTGGTCAGCGGTTTACGCATTGACATTCTTTCCCCCTTTTGAAAATGACCCATCTTTCTAGTGTGTGGTCTTATCTCATATACTAGTGATTCATTGTTGAAAAACAGTAAATTTCCGATGAATGTATGATAAATAGTAGTGAATATGGTGTGATTTATTTTAAAATAATTGTACCGGATAGAAAACTAGAAGGAGCTTTCTAACGTTATATAGAATGAAGATAGATCAATGATATAGGGGGTCTTTAAAAATGAGACAACATAAACATGCGATTCGCAATATCGCACTAACTGTAGCTGCTTTAACTGTCGGTGGCGTAGCACCTGCTTTTGCAAGCACGGCACCAGACTTTACAAAACTGGGTTTTCCAACGGTTGTTGCATCGACTACAGTTCAAGTAGGACAAGCAGCCACTTTGCAGTATGGGGAATTAACAGTGAAAATTCCTAAAGGTGCTTTTTCGCAAACAGTTAAATTCGAATTGCTCGAAGGTCAACTATCGAACTTCTTAACGAATGTACCTAGTGGTCAAACACCGCTCGTAGATTTTGCATTTAAAGTGGTCAATACACAAACCAATCAACTTGTTGCTAAATTCCATAAACCGGTTATTATTTTATACTCGGATCAAGCCATCACATTAAGCAGTAAATATTGGGATATAACACCAACTGGCAAATATGTAGCTAATCCATTGCCACCTAAAGTAGTTGGCAGTACTTTGAAGCATGGCAATGCAGCAGCAGCAGTTGGTTGGGTCATTACAGCTCCTGCAACTCCTGTTGCTAACACGACAAAACCAGTAACAGGAGTTCCGCTTGAAGATTGGTTAGCTGTTGGTGCTGTATTAGTCGTGGGAGGTAGTGTGTTACTAGCTACGAAAAGAAAATCTTCCTAAAATTAAGGGGGATGAATCTTATGCGCAGAAACAGGACCTATCTTGGCGGCGGCATGATTGTCGTCGGAGTAGCTATGATGCTTCTCGTTCCCATTTTCTTTTGGCAATCTCATGCAGGGGCTAAGGCATTGCTTCAAGCGGCTCCTGCACCCATTCATATCGTCCTTTCACAAAAGGAAGGGGTGCTCTTCCCGGCTCCTGCAAAAACGATTGCATTGCCGATGGTAGGGACACCGATTGGTTCCCTATCCATCGATTCTATTGACTTGCAGGCACCCATTGTTGAAGGGACTAGTGACTGGCAATTGCGAGATGGTGTTGGTCATTTGGGTGCTACACCACTCCCTGGTGAAATGGGGGTAAGTATTCTCGCGGGTCATAATGTCACTTTTTTTCACGAAATTGGCCAATTACAAGCAGGAGACCTCATACGAGTAAAGACTGCACAAGGGATTTTTGTATATAGTGTGTTCAAACATCAGATTCTACATGTGGGTGGCACATTGCCAAACGCGCATCTTCCAGAGCTTGCACTGGAAACCTGTTACCCATTTAATGATTGGAATTTAACCCCATTTAGATATATGGTAGAAGCGGTACTTGTTAAAAGTGCCTTAGCCTAAATCGAAAAAGGCTTGATGTGATGTTACGCACGTGAGAACAACAGGAACAGGAGAGGCCCCTGTGGTATCTGATGAGGAGCTCTTTGCATTAATGAAAGAAGGTCACAGTGAGGCGCTTGCACAACTATATGATCGCTATGTCTATCGTGTTTATGCCATCGCGCGCAAAGTTGTGTTAGATCCGCAAATGGCCGATGAGGTTGTTCAGGATGTGTTTACGCGCATTTGGACTACGGTTGCTTTTGATCCAAAGCGTGGGCAGTTTGAGCATTGGATTATGGTAGTCACAAAGAATGTTGCTTTAGATAACGTTAGAAAAAAAGGACGACAAAAAGATATTCCTGACTCTTTACGCATATATGGGGAAAGAGAAGGGAATCCACATGCAACGGATGCTGTAAATGAGTGGGCTTTGCGCGAGGATTTACAGCGGTCACTAGAGGGACTCCGGGTGGAAGAGCGAGCGGTTCTTCAACTTGCTTATATGGAGGGTTGCACGTTAAGTGAGGTAGCGACCAAGCTTTCTATTCCGCTTGGTACAGTGAAGACTCGGCTGCATCACGGGCTTCATCATATGAGATCCATGATGGATGCCTGGGCATGGGGGGGACAGGGATGAAGGATGACGATCAATCCAATCCATCTTGTGATCTTCTGCTGCCCTTTATGATGGGGGAGATAGAAGGTGAAGAACTGTATGCCTTCTTTCACCATGTAGATACTTGTATAGACTGTAAGCAGGAATTAGATGCTATTTGGCCGATACATTCCCAGATGCTTACTATGGGGGAGGATCATTTGCCAAATGATTTACTTGGTGATCTTAAGCATAAAACCTTAGAAAAAGCATTTTCATTGCGTGCCCCACATGATGTGGAAAAAAGGGTGACTTACCAAAAACCCCGTTATAAAAAGCGTAGAGTTTTACCTTATGCGCTTAGTGCGGCAATGTTATTGTTAGGCATCTGGATCGGCACGTCGCTCCAAACTTCAAGTATAGGGTCCAATCAGCCACAAAGTGCGGGTTCTCCAAGCAGACTGGTTCTAAATACAGCACTTGTTGCTACTTCATTTGCTCCATCGGCGTATGGTGAGATGACGATTATAACAAGTGGAAAGACAGAAGTCTTGATGATAAAAGTGTCGCATTTACAACCCATTGTAGGGCATGGATGCTATACGGTATGGTTACTTAAGGATGGTAGTAAAACATTGGGCGGAAGATTTATGGTCAATCAAGCCGGTGTAGGGGCGGTCACGATTCGCGTTCCGCTTGGAAAAGCCTACACGGGGATTGGCATTACAAAGGAACCACACGTTAGCGATCTATCGCCAAAAGGTCCGAAAGTTCTTGGAGCTTCTGTGCAAAGTGTGTAGAGAATGACTGAGAGGTAGATAGCAGGTTTATACCTGTTATCTACCTCTCAGTTGATTTACTTGAAGATACTGTATATGCAAATTGCAAATCATCATGGACATCATCATAGTGGACAGCAAGGTCATACCCTTCTAGGTACCACACATCACCTTGTTCTATAAAAAGTAGAATGCCTTCCTGTACCCATGAAATGGCTGGATGAAGCGGTTTAGCTACTCCTACTGTTAAATTGAAACCAGGGTGAATATGAGAATCTCCATAGCGTACAAAAAAACGAACACCATCCCCATCTGGCATGTGCAACTCTCGAGCCATCCACTCGATTGCGTGTTGTGATACTGAGATATTCATATTCGATGCTCCCTTTACCCATTGATCCTATACCATATAGTGTACATCTTCTATTGAAACTGTGCATGATGATTTTTTATAGATTGTCCTTTTATGGGCTATTTGCCGTATACTAATAATCAAATACGCTATACGCGGGGGTATTTACTTGACAGAAGTTACACAGAAAGCATTTGGAACATGGGAGTCACCCATCACGTCTGATCTTATTGTTTCAGGCACAGTCGGACTACAGGAAATCAAGGTGGACGGCAGTGATACATACTGGCTTGAGGGACGTCCAAGTGAAGGCGGAAGAAGTGTTCTTGTAAAATATTCTTTACAAACTGGAGATACGATGGATGTGACGCCGCAACCATTCAATGTACGTACGCGAGTACATGAATACGGTGGCGGAGCGTATACAGTGTCCAATGGAGTTGCGTATTTTTCGGATTTTTCGGATGGGCGAGTATATAGACTCAATGAGCAGGGCCCTGAACCGATTACACCAGAGGGTGCTTATCGTTATGCAGACTTTGTAGTAGATGAAGCGCAACAGCGACTGATTTGTGTGAGAGAGGATCATACTGGTGAGGGGGAAGCTGTAAATACTCTTGTCGCTATCGCTCTCAATGGCTCGCATACCGTAGATGTGCTCGTTGACGGTAGTGATTTTTACTCATCTCCTCGTGTCAGTCCAGACGGCACACAACTGGCCTATCTAGCTTGGAACCACCCCAACATGCCATGGGATGGTACGGAGCTTTCTGTTGCGAACATTGAAACGGATGGAAGCTTAAGCGGAACTGTTGTAGTGGCTGGTGGAATAGAAGAGTCGATATTTCAACCTGAATGGTCACCAGAAGGTACATTGTATTTTGTATCCGATCGGTCGAACTGGTGGAATCTTTATAGCTACCAACAAGGCAAAGTGGTAAGTGTTTTTGACATGGATGCGGAATTTGGCCTTCCACAGTGGGTTTTTGGTATGTCCACCTATGGATTTCTTGATGAGAATACTATTTTTTGTGCGCTTAATCAGCTGGGTCTATGGTCTTTGGCTCAAATCGACTTGTCTAAAAAAGAGTTAACGACTATTGTTTCACACTTCCAGGCGATACATAGTGTTCAAGCGCATCGTGGCCTTGGGTATTTTGTCGGAGGATCTCCAACAAAGCCTACTGCTGTTGTTCAGTACGTATCTGCAAATAGAGAGTTTGAGACACTAAAAGAATCAGTAGACTTAGTAGAATTGAATGTAGATCCAGAATTTTTCTCTGTACCAGAAGTTTTGGAGTTTCCAACTACAAATGATCAAACGGCTTATGCATTTTTCTATGCACCGGCAAACGAAACATGTGATGGAGCGCCAACGGAACGGCCTCCGCTTGTTGTGATGAGTCATGGAGGTCCAACATCGGCTACGACGACGGCCTTTAATTTGCAGATTCAATATTGGACAAGTCGCGGCTTTGCAGTCCTTGATGTAAACTACGGTGGCAGTACAGGCTATGGTCGTGCGTATCGCAAGCGTCTAAATGGCAATTGGGGAATTGTGGATGTAGATGATTGCACACATGGTGCTTTGTATTTAGTGAAGCGTGGAGATGTACGCGCGGATCAGCTGGCTATTCGCGGTGGGAGTGCAGGCGGATATACAACGCTCTCAGCACTTACCTTTCGCGATGTCTTTGCTGCAGGTGCAAGTTATTTTGGCGTCAGCGATATTGAGTTATTAGCAAAAGAAACGCACAAGTTTGAATCGCGGTATATGGATAGCATGGTTGGGCCTTATCCTGAAAAGAAGGAGGTCTACATGGAGCGCTCACCTATTCATTATATCGAGAAGTTACAGTCGCCTGTAATTTTCTTTCAAGGATTAGATGATAAAATTGTGTTGCCAAATCAAGCGGAAATGATGGTCGAGGGCCTACGTTCAAAAGGCGTTCCGGTAGCTTATGTGCCGTTTGAAGGTGAAGGTCATGGATTTCGACAAGCTCAAAACATTAAAAAAACACTCGATGCTGAGTTGTATTTTTACTCTAAAGTATTTGGCTTTGATGTAACAGACGATGATGCTCCTGTGGTCATTGAAAATCTAGCACAGCTTTAGCATGGAGAGAAGAGGGTATTCTAACAATGAAACGCAAAACAGGTGCTGCTTTAGTTATTGTGGTCGCTGCGCTTGCTTTAGTAGGTTTTATGAATGCTACGCGACAACCGCCAGCTCTGCCACAAAAGGGGTATAGGGCACCAGACTTTACGCTTACAGATTTACAGGGAAAGACTGTGTCACTAAGCAGCCTAAAGGGCCAACTAGTTTACATTAATTTTTTTGCTTCGTGGTGCCCTCCTTGTAAGATGGAAACGCCAGATCTAGAAAACATGTATAAAAAATATGGCAATAAGATTGATTTTTTAGCGGTGAATATGACGCCAAGTGACAGTCTACCTGCTGTAAAAGCGTATGTGAGTACATACGGTGTGACCTATCCAGTGCTGTTAGATACACAGGGAAATGTAGAGTCGACGTATGCTGTAATGGACATTCCCACTAGTTTCTTTATCAATCGGCAGGGCATCATCATCAATCGCGTAACGGGGATGATGAGTCCCGCGGTGATGCAATCAGATTTTGCGCAGTTACTAGCAACACATTGAGTGAGGCACGGAACTGCGAATGAGGTGATGAGACAATATGGTTGCGACACCAACGATGTGGATTGCATTTTTAGCGGGTTTGGCTTCCTTTGTATCACCGTGTACATTGCCGCTTTATCCGTCTTACATCTCGTATATTTCTGGAATTTCTTATGATCGGAACAATGCGGGGCTAGTGACGTCTGCTGTGAGGACCAAGGCATTGACTCATGCCTTGTTCTTTGTTCTCGGTTTTTCTGTTATTTTTGTGGCACTTGGCGCTTCAGCTAATTTACTTGGAATATTGTTTGCACAGTATCGCTCACTATTTAGCGAGATCGGTGGAGTTATTGTCATCGTCATGGGGCTCATCTTGCTTGGGTGGATCAAGCTTGATGTGTTTATGCGCGAGGCAAAGTGGCATGCGAAGTCAAAACCTGCAGGGTATCTAGGCGCTTTTGTGATTGGCATTAGTTTTTCTGCTGGCTGGACACCTTGTATTGGTCCTATTTTGGCATCGGTGATTGCCATAGCTGCGACGAGCCAAGTGAATGGTATGGTTTTGATGTTTGCCTATGCGCTTGGATTTGCAATTCCTTTTTTAGTCCTAGCCTATACGCTTGGGTCTGTTCGCTGGTTACAACGATATAGTGAACCGATCAGTCGGGTTGGCGGGGCAGTACTTGTGCTTATGGGGATGTTGCTGATCACTCATCGCTTAGAGACACTTACGTCTTGGATGACACGTATATTCGGGGCGGGCACGAGCATTTGAGGAGTTATGCTCATAATGGTCATGTGATGTTCATGTCATGGTGTCTTGTAAGTGATCAAGTGAATTGCATGATCGAAACATCATAACCATGGCGCTGTCCACGAATGAAGAGGACAGCGCCATGGTTATTGATCATGATGGTGGTGATGGACGGCCTCTTCGTCAGAACATAGAACGGAGTCTGTATGAGGGTGACCTGCATCCTCAATCTGAATGGTGCTGTGGCCAATCCCTAAATGCATGAGTTGGTGTTCAATATTGCGCAATATAGGCTGACTTTCGCGAATGGAGAGTGAACCCTCAAGAACTACGTGGCAAGACAAGGCATTTTTCCCGCTCGTGATACTCCATACGTGGAGATCGTGAACATCGTATACTCCTGCTACATGCTTAATTACAGCTGCAACAGATAAAAGCGAAACACCTTTTGGTGTGGCCTCCATAAGTATATTGACCGTCTGCTTCACAATTCGCCACGCCCCATAGGCAATGAGCAGGGAGATCCCAACACTTAAAAGAGGGTCGATCATAAACCATTTTGTCCATAAGATGATGACAGCCCCGACAATGACTCCAGCTGAAGCGAGCGCATCGCCTAACATGTGTAGAACTGCACTGCGCACATTTAAATTATCATCATCACGCATGCCAAGCCCTAGGTATAAATTGATCAACAAACCGACACTAGCGCTGCCAATCATCCATAGAGCATTGACTGGTTGCGGATGTATGATCCGCTGATAGGCTTCAACGGTTATGATCAAAGCGATGGCAATGAGCGCTACACCGTTCACTAATGCAGCAAGTATGCCTGTGCGATGGTATCCATACGTTAAATTTTCCGTAGGAGGCTTTAGCGATTGATTCATGGCGTACCAAGAAAGGCCAATAGCCGCAAGATCCGTAAGTACATGCCCAGCGTCTGATAGTAAGGCTAAGCTATGTGAGATTAGCCCCCCAGTTATTTCAACAACTAATATGACAAGTGTCAATAAAAACGCTTGTTTCATTTTTCCAATCGGAGCATGCGAATGAAATACGGCGTCGTGCGAGTGTTGGTGTCCCTCTTCGTTATGTGTGTGTGAATGAAGTACGGTCTGCATAAAGCCCCTCCACGTTCGATTCCAGATCTCAATTGATATCTATCGATCATGGCATGAATATCAAGAGGTTGCAAGAAGCAGTTTATCACTTTTTACGATGATATTAACCGTTGACAATGGTTCCCCCATTGATATGGAGCATTTGACCGGATAGATAAGATGAACTGGCTGAAGCTAAGTAAACATATGTCGATGCAAGTTCAACCGGTTGTCCGGCACGTTTCATAGGTGTCGTGCTCCCAAATTGTGCAACTTCAGATGCACTGAATGATGCGGGAATCAGTGGCGTCCATATGGGCCCTGGTGCGACTCCATTTACACGAATGCCACGATCGGCTAGGGATAGAGCCAGTGATCGAGTAAACGTTACAATGGCTCCTTTTGTAGAAGAATAATCAATGAGCGTTTTGTGTCCCTCATACGCTGTGATCGATGCTGTATTGATGATGGAGCTTCCTATCGGCATATAGGGTAAGACTGCTTTTGTTAAGTAGAACATGGAAAATATATTGGTTTTAAAGGTGCGCAACAATTGATCTGATGTAATCATTTCAATTTGTTGCTGTGGATGTTGTTCTCCTGCATTGTTGACAAGAATATCGATACGCGAAAAATGATCAACTACACGCTGTACAATCTCCTGACAAAAAGACTCTTCTCCAATATCTCCAGCTAAGAGGAGCGACCTTTTACCTAACTGTTCAATACGCTGTTTTGTCAGTTGTGCATCTTCGTGTTCATTGAGATAAGCGATTGCAACATCTGCGCCTTCCTTTGCAAAGGCAATCGCTACAGCACGCCCGATTCCACTGTCCCCACCAGTAATTAACGCTACTTTTCCTTGTAACTTATGTGAACCTTGTTCCGTTTGATCTTCATAGATTGGCAATGGATTCATCAACATTTCAAATCCAGGTTGTTGATCTTGGTGTTGTGGTGGAAAAGTGGAACCTTTTGCGCTGAGTGATTGTTGGTCTGGCATTCATACACATCCTTTGACATGGTTGAAGTCGCTTAGATGACACGTTTTTATAGCATGTCGCAAGAGGTACGTATCTATGCTCTAAGCCAGTCCATGTGCAAGGTGTGGGTGCACTACCGACTAAATGCGTCCCACAAGTCACCTCGCCTCACAGGTTCGCCATGTGCTGGACAGATCCAATCAAATGGCTGTTTGCCTACCGCTCGCAATGATCGCTGCAATGCAGCGCGATCCCATGTGAGAAAACCTGGTGAAGGTTTTAACTTACCTTGTCTTGTGGTAACAAGATCTCCTGCAATCAAAACATCGCCTAAGCGAATGCTTACATGTCCCTTCGTATGACCAGGCGTTGGTATGATTTCTAAGTCAGCAATACGTTTACCCGCATCGTACGTTTCATCAATGACTGGTTGTTCTACTTTCATGATGGCGCGAATGATACGGCGAATGCCGTGATCCTTTTCTTGTTTATAAATATATGGAAGTTCTTCTTGCGGTGCCCACAACGTGGCTCCCGATAGCTCTTTAAGTCTTTTTGCATTGCCAATATGGTCAACATCACTATGGGTCAGCACGATGTGGGCAAGATCAGAAGGTCGCATACCGATGCGCGCTAGTCCTGCAACTACGCGATCACTTTTTCCAGGGAAAAAAGTGTCGACGAGAACGGGTTCTTCACCTACTATCACATAGGCGTAACTACCTTTGGTTTCTTCTAAAAGATGTACGCGTGGAGAAATCTCCATGGCTAATCACTCCTGACTTTGAGAAAGATGGGACCACTCTTCATAGCATTTGATGAGTGCGCTCATGTCTTCATGTGCATACCCTTTAGCTACAGCCATCTGAAATAGATCTTTGGATAGACTTAAACCAGGCAATGGAATGGCAAGGGCTGCAGCTTGTAAGCTAGCTAGTTGAAGATCTTTCGATAAGAGTGCCGTCGTAAATTGAGCACTAAAATCATGTGCTATCATCTTTGGCGCTTTGTATTCTGCCATCCCACTACGAGCTCCACCGCCGCGTACGACTTCCATAAATGGTTGAGGATCGATTCCTGATTTCATGGCAAGTATGAGCCCTTCAGAAAGCGCCACTAAGTTTTGCGCGAGAATCGTGTTTACAGCTAACTTTGCTGCGACGCCATGTCCGTTTTCGCCCATGTAAACAGCTTGTTTACCCATGGTGAGTAAAAGATCCTGGCAGTTATCATAGACCTGTTTTGGTCCGCCAACCATGAATACAAGACTGCCCTCGTGTGCATGTGGTTCACTGCCACTAACAGGTGCATCTAGCATAGTTGCACCGAGTGATTGTATGTGTGCAGCGACTTTTTGACTGGCAGCTTGGGATACGGTGCTACAGTCAATCAGCGTAGCATGAGCACTCATGCCATGAATGATGCCATCTTGACCTAATGCGACGTCTAGTAGTGCATTGTCATGTGCAACCATGGTAAAGATGATCTTGCCATGTTGTGCCACTTCTTTTGGCGAAGAATGGGCGATGGCACCGAGTTTCACTAATGCAGCTGTTTTTTCAGGTGTTCGGTTGTAAATATGGAGAGTATATCCCGCTTGCAAAAGGTGTGTTGCCATAGGTAACCCCATGGTTCCAAGACCAATAAATCCAACATTTCGATGATCTGACAAGATTTTTTCCAAAAGTGTTCACTCCTTAGCATTGTTTCTTTACTATTAAATACAAAGTAATTGAGTTAATGCAAGTAAATGTGGTACGATGCACTCTACACTTCTATGCTACCACATCATGCATCTCTTCGATGCTACCTACGTCTTTCTCATCAAGTTCGCATGAGGATGTTTCGTTTGAGGCAACCTTGTAATAACTAAGCAGGAAAAGTAGTGATGGGGGTGATAGGGACAAGCCTTGCGCCTGCCTCTTAAGTATGGAACGTAGTAGGTAACAGAATGGCAATCAAGAACGAAAATCATAAGGAGGAAGCCGACAGTGAGCAGTTTTCCTATTTCGCAATTTTGGCCTTTAGCGATAGGTTTTTTGTCGCTATCCATTAATTATTTTGTGCAGGGAGGTACAACGTTAACGAAGTATCCTAACTGGTCAAAAGACAAAGCCAGTTTTGATCGAACGATCGGTCTATGGGGTATATTCATGGGTGGATTTGGCCAGTTAATCACTGGTACATATCTTATGGTAGGCTTATCGTGGTTCCCTGTCTATCGCAATGCCGCACCCTTATATATGGCAGCACTCGCCTTTAGTGTCTATGGACTTCACTGGATTGTGCTAGGATACAGGCGCTATATAGGTGCAGAGTATGGTCCAGAGGGTTGGATGGCCATTCCTGTACTTGGATTAGGTATTCTGGGCGCGTTTTCTTTTGGTGGTAATGGTGACATTCCTGCAATGATCTTATTTATTGGACTGAGTCTCATTTATGTTAGTGAAATATTTTGGCGGTTGGGAAATAGTAAGTTCTTTGAAAAAGCGACAGGATTTTTTCAACTTCTCACAGGAATTTGGTTATTTTATCTGACGGTTGGAGTTACCATGAATTTTGCAAACGGAATGCATTTTTGGGTATAAATTCCATGCTGGGTTGTGTCATAATGAGAGCGTGAGAGGACGTGATCATCAGACATTATGGATGCTAATCAATATACACAAAAATCGCGAGAAGCACTTGTGGCAGCTGAGCAATTGGCTGCCATGAGCCATCATCAAGAAGTGACAGGAAAACATTTGCTTTCTTCTTTGATTGATCAAGAGGGTGGATTGATTCCGCGGCTTCTAGAGCACATGGGAATCTACGAGGTTGCGAAAACGAAGGTTGAACAATTACTGCGCCAGATTCCTGTTGTCACTGGATATGATAGTACTTTGCACATGGGTACTGGTCTTGCTCGAACGCTTGCAACGGCTGCACAAGAAGCAAAAGAGATGAAAGATGAATTTGTAAGTGTGGAACATCTCTTATTGGCACTGATTGGGCAGAGTGAACGGGATACGGTGACTGCATGTGCACAGATTGGATTGACTCGAGATGCAGTTTTACAATCTTTACGTGCGATTCGGGGGAATCAAAAGGTGACAGGAGATAATCCGGAGGGGACATATGAGGCCTTATTGCGCTATGGTAGAGATCTTACGCAAGAAGCCAGTGATGGGAAACTCGATCCTGTGATTGGTCGCGATGATGAGATTCGTCGCACTATTGAAATTTTATCGCGCCGAACGAAAAATAATCCTGTCTTGATTGGTGAACCAGGTGTTGGAAAAACCGCGATTGTTGAGGGACTAGCTCGGCGAATCGTTGCAGGTGATGTGCCGGAAGGCTTAAAGCACAAACGGTTAATTAGTCTTGATATGGGTTCATTGGTAGCTGGTGCAAAGTATCGAGGAGAATTTGAAGAGCGTTTAAAAGCTGTGTTAAAAGAAGTGAAAGATTCTGCAGGTGAGATTATTTTATTTATTGATGAGTTACATACGGTGGTGGGAGCGGGAGCCGCAGAAGGTGCAATGGATGCAGGCAATCTGTTGAAACCTATGCTCGCGCGCGGTGAACTGCGCACAATTGGTGCGACCACACTGGATGAATATCGTCAACATGTCGAAAAGGATGCGGCATTAGAGCGGCGTTTTCAGCCAGTGATTGTCAACCAACCCTCAGTCGAAGACACGATTTCTATTTTGCGCGGTTTGAAAGAACGATATGAGGTCTTTCATGGCGTGCGCATTAAGGATAGTGCCATCATTGCAGCAGCAACACTTTCTGATCGGTATATTAGTGACCGGTTTTTACCTGACAAAGCCATTGATCTGATGGATGAAGCGGCAGCGCGTCTACGTACAGAAATCGATAGTATGCCAACGGAGTTAGATGAGATGACTCGACGGATCATGCAGCTAGAGATCGAAGAAGCCGCGCTTAGTAAAGAGCAAGATGAGGCAGTCAGCGAACGGTTGCTTAAGATTCGCACAGAACTTGCTGATGTACGGCAGGATGCGGATACATTAAAGGTGCAGTGGGAGATTGAAAAACAATATATTGCGCGCGTTCGCGATCTCAAAAAAGAGATTGAACAGACACGCAATGATATGGAGCGAGCAGAACGAGAGTACGATTTAAATAAATTAGCAGAGTTGCGCTACGGTCGTTTAGGTGAATTAGAACGCAAACTTCATCTTGAAGAAGAAGAACTAGCGTCAAAACAAAGTCGTGGCATGCTATTAAAAGAAGAAGTGGATCAAGAAGATATTGCAGAGGTGATCAGCCGTTGGACTGGCATTCCACTAAAGCGCCTTATGCAAGGGGAACGAGACAAATTACTGCATCTAGATGAAGAGTTACATCACCGGGTGATCGGTCAAGATGAAGCGGTACAAGCGGTTGCTGATGCTGTGTTACGTGCACGGGCAGGCGTGAAAGACCCTAATCGCCCGATAGGTAGTTTTATTTTTCTGGGACCTACGGGGGTAGGTAAAACAGAGTTATCGCGTGCATTATCTGAACTTTTATTTGACGATGAGCGGATGATGGTGCGCATCGATATGTCTGAATTCATGGAAAAACATGCAATTGCTCGCTTAATAGGAGCACCACCAGGATATGTGGGATATGAAGAAGGCGGACAACTGACAGAAGCGATTCGGCGTAAGCCTTATGCAGTCGTCCTGTTAGACGAAATAGAAAAAGCTCATCCTGATGTGTTTAACTTGTTATTACAAGTGTTAGATGATGGAAGACTGACAGATGGTCAAGGTCGGACGGTTAACTTTCAAAATACAGTGATCATCATGACATCGAATCTTGGCAGTGATGAGATTTTGCGGAGAACAGAGCAGCATGAGGAATTTAGTGCCATAGAGACACAAGTGCGCTCCATCTTGCAACGACACTTTCGACCAGAATTCCTGAACCGCGTCGATGAAATTGTTGTTTTTCATGCATTAAACCTAGCCAATATGAGTGCCATTGCAAAACAAATGTTAGATCGTCTAGCAGTGCGATTGCGTAAAAACGTAGGCTTAAAGCTAAGATGGTCAGATGCCGCCCTCGCTTATTTAGGGGAGAAGGGGTATGACCCTGTATTCGGTGCTAGACCCTTAAAGCGGTTGATCGGGCAGGAGATTGAAACGCCACTAAGTCGCCTGTTACTTGCTGAATCGACAGCGCGTGGGACAATTGCAATTGATGTGAAAGAGGGTTTATTGACTGTTTCCATTGAATAGGTAGCTTTGTCACTGTACATCGCCTCTTTTCGGGATAGAGGCGATGTTTGTTGTTTAGTGATGTAAGGATAACTGCATACGTGTAGGAGCATGAACGGTCTTGATATCTGTTGCAAATAACTCTTGAATAGTGACAAACTGATATCCCTTTTGTCGCAAGGTGTCGATGATGGAAGGGAGAGCTGCAACCGTGCCACTTAAGTTTTCCTGTGGGCCCCCTGATGCACAGTGTTGCAATATGATAGAACCAGGGCGTACATGTGGAATGATGTTAGCTAGTACTTGTGCCTTGGTGAGACTGCGCCAATCATTGGAATCTACAGACCAGTTGACCACATGATATCCCATTTTTCCTAAGCTCATGAGAACGGTGGGATCAAGATTTCCGTATGGTGGACGTACAAATCGAGTTCTCTTCCCAGTAAGCTGTGTGATTTCTCTTTCTGTTGCTTTTACCTCCCACAATAATTGATCGTGATTCACACGCGTTAAACTCGGATGATTGTAACTATGATTGCCTAAAATATGACCTTCTTTAGTTATTTGCCGTGTGATATTCGGATATCTTTTCACATTTTTACCGAGCACAAAAAAAGTAGCGTGAACTCCTTTTTTGCGGAGAATCGATAAAATTTGTGGGGTATAACGTTGATCAGGTCCATCGTCAAAGGTTAACGCGATGCGTTTATTCGGTGGCCCTTGATAGGAAAACACGTGCGGATACAGTTGGACATAGTCTGTATAGTGATACTTGGCTGCCGCATGATGATCGGCAGCGGGTGACCATAAAGCAAAAAAAATGGTGCATAGTAGCCATGATATATGAAGTGAAATACGAGAATAACGCATGTGTCAATTGCCTCCTTGGATGACAAAAAACAAGAGGAAGCAAGATTGGCAATGCGATCTTTTGCATGCCAATTCGATTGCTTCCTCTATACATTGCCCATATCGGCGTTGTTCATCCGTGCAAGTATCACCTGTAGTGACCGATCAAAATGTAGATCATCATCCTGTGTTCGCGCCGCAGGGCCACGAATTTTTGCTCGTTTCCCAGATCTCCGCGCTTTTGCATGTACAGCTCTCATCGCTAATAGTTGATCGATGTTATCATCGGTATACTCTTTGCCGTGTGGAGATAAAGCGTATCCTTTCCGTGCCAAAACAAGCGCGGCTAAGCCGTAGTCTTGAGTGATCACAAGATCTCCTTTTTGCATGCGCATGACAATCGCCATATCTGCCGCTTGTGAACCGGCGTCGACTGTCAGGTGGTTGGCCCCTTGATGCTCGTGATTGTAGTTGCTCACAGTGATCACGAGCAAATGATGTTGTGCTGCTCGTTCCTTTGTCAAGGTTAATACATTTCTCGGACATGCATCTGCATCTACCCAAATCGTCATGGGCATGGGCTTAATCTCCTAAATGATAAGGCACAGTCGTGACTACAATATCTTTTCTATACAATAAAATCGTACGCAACATAATACTTGTTTGATTGTGAAGGATATTGTGCCACCACCTGCGCGTGACAAATTGGGGGATGGCTACAATAATGTGATCAGGTGCACCTTCATAATTTTCTACAGTCGTTAAAAAACGCATGAGTGGACGAACTACAGATCGATACTGACTTCGTGCAGTGACTAAGCGTATACCCGTATCCCATTGCTTCCACTTTTGTTCCATTTTTTCAATTGATTCATCATCGAAGCCCACGTAAAAGGCAATGACTTGATCAGATACAGATAATGCGTATGATAATGTCCCTGCGACTACGCGGTTGACGCCGCCTATGGGGACGATCACAATGGTTTTATGTGCTAAGGGTTTCAGTTGGGCCATATTGATCCGTAAATGATCAGCGATTCTGTCATAGTGACGGTGTACTTGAATGCCAAAGTAGATAATTAACGGAAGAACGACAAGAACAATCCATGCACCTTGCGTAAACTTTGCTACGGCAAAGACGACAGTGACAATCGCCGAAAGTAAACCACCAAAACTATTGATTGCCGTTCGCCAGATCCATCCAGAAGTCTTTGTCTTAAACCAGCGTTTTACGAGTCCAGTTTGAGCAAGTGTAAATGATAAGAAAACGCCTATGGCATATAAAGGGATAAGCTCATCCGTCTGTCCGTTAAAGGCGATGATTAGTATACTGGCCAGAACGCTAAGGACGATAATGCCATTAGAATATCCCAGTCTATCGCCGCGCAATTCAAACATGCGTGGCATAAATCGATCTCGGGCCATAAGCGCCGCAAGTAGAGGAAAACCGCTATACGATGTATTGGCAGCTAAGATCAGTACAGCAAACGTAGTAAACTGAATGAAATAAAAGAAGAATCCTGTGTGAAAATAGGATTGCGCAAGCATGCCAAGTAACGTGAAATTTGAATTCACTTGCAACCCTTTCATGAATGTCAGGTAACTCGTTCCTGCAAACATGATAGCAAGAAGTAAGCCAAGCCAAAGAAGAGTTTTTTGAGCATTTCTGATCGTTGGCTCGCGAAACTGAGGTGTGGCATTTGAAATCGCTTCGATGCCAGTCAATGCGGAACACCCAGAAGCAAAAGCGCGCAAGATCAAAAGCACAGTGATTTCTTTTGGTAAAACACCAAACTGTGGGGTTTGCTTATAATGCCAACCAGCATGGCTTAGGTGAATGAATCCAACGACTTCCATTGCGACAATGGATATGATAAAGAGATATGTAGGCCACATGAGAATACTTGCGGATTCATTCATGCCTCGCAAGTTCATGACCATGATGCCAAGAATACCAAGAAGGCATAGTGGAACTGTCCAAGGTAGCAGACTTGGATATGCTGTGGTAATGGCAGCAATACCTGACGATACCGAAACAGCTACGGTTAAGGTATAATCAATTAAGAGAGCAGCACCTGCTACAAGGCCTGCAACTGGACCAAATTGATCTGACGCGACAGCATATGCGCCACCACCATTTGGATAGGCATGGATCACCTGTAGATATGATAGAATCAGTGCAATTAGAAGTAATACAATTACACCTGCTATAGGAAGTCCAATCCATAGTCCTGCGACCCCTATAAATGCGATCTCCGAAAGCGCAGCCTGGTATCCATATGCTACGGAAGACAGCGCATCTGACGATAAGATGGGTAAAGCCTTTAACTTCGATATTCGTTCCTCCCGCAACTGACGCGATTTTTTTGGAGGACCAATCAATAATCTCTTAAAAGTGGACAACAGTGTTCAACCAACCTTTCGCTTATCGTGCCACTTCACTGTGCTTCCAGCCATTATGTCATGTTCATATAGGCAAGGCAAGAATTCTAAGTGATTATTATGGAAGGGGTTTATACGCTACTTCACTTTGCTGGTTTACTGTGAAAAGCTTAGAATGATAAACAGCATATCCATAAGCTTTCCCAAATGCATCTATCCTATCACGTTGTTTTGTTTGGCATATTAAGAATCTATTCGAGGTGTCAGTATGGAGTTTGTTATTCCGCAAAAATTGCTGCAAATAGACGTGGATATCTTGCGTTCACAACTGCGTTACCATAAAAAACGCGTTTTAGTTACAAAAGAGTTCAGTTTTGATGCAGCTCATCATCTTTATGCATATAATGGTAAATGTGTGGGGTTGCACGGCCACACGTATCGCTTGTTAGTTACGGTAAGTGCAGTGCCTGATGACATAGGACTAGCTATTGATTTTTCTGACTTGAAACGCATAGTGAAGCAATGCGTAGTCGATCGTCTTGACCACCAATATTTAAATGCAGTTTTACCTCCTATGAACACTACGGCTGAAAACATGGTTGTATGGATCTATGAGCAAATTGCAAGTGCACTTGAAACAGAAGGCTTTCAGATACGCATGGAAAGAGTGCTCCTATGGGAAACTCCGACATCTTGCGCGGAGATTACGCGTGAGGAGATGGAAGAGTCATGAGTACGGATCAACGAGCAACTCAATTAGAAAATGATCAACTAGTGCATGAACTCCTGCTTCCACTTGTGGAGATTTTTGAAACGGTGGAGGGTGAAGGAACTGCGGCTGGTTATCCGACTACCTTTGTTCGATTATTTGGTTGTCCATTGCGCTGTGTATGGTGTGATACAAAATACAGTTATCCACCCTATCATGCAGAAATGTCTCTATCGATTAGGGATATCGTACAGCGCGTGAGTGCCAATCAAGCGCGAAGAGTGTGTCTAACGGGCGGTGAACCGCTTTTATATGAACGGCAGGCAACCCTATTGCTACAAGAGCTGGCAAAATTGCCGCAGATGGTTGACATTCACGTGGAGACAAGTGGCGCTATTGATTTAACACCGTTTTTACAGGAAGTGCAGTCACCAAAAGTCAGATATATTCTGGATTACAAATTATTTGGTTCGGGAGAAACTGAGAAAATGCATCTCCCTAATGTAGAAAAGTTACGCGTGACTGACGAACTTAAATTTGTGATTGCGAGTCGTGCCGACTTTGAACAAGCTTGCCAAGTACTTGAAGACTATGAAGTGAAGTGTATTGTCCTTTTTAGTCCTGTGTGGGATTCACTATCCCCGAGTGAACTCGTACAGTGGATGCTGGCACGTGGTTTAGCAGAAGTTAAACTGAGTTTACAGACTCATAAATTTGTGTGGGATCCCAATCAACGAGGCGTATAGCCTGTCATCTTTGATTACGGTAATCAGGAGGGTATGTGAACGAATGACGAAACAAAAGGCGGTTGTAATTTTAAGTGGTGGGCTAGATTCCACTACGTGTCTAGGCATTGCGATGGATGCAGGGTACGATGTATATGCACTCACGTTTGACTACGGTCAGCGCCATCGGGTAGAAATTGAATCGGCGAAAAAGGTGGCGGCATTCTATGATGTGAAACAACATCAGATTGCTCAATTACCTTTTTTGCGCACAATCGGCGGAAGTGCTTTAACGGATGATCGCATTGACGTTCCACATACAGGCGTTGTCGATCATGAGATACCGGTTACTTATGTTCCAGCTCGCAACCTCATTTTTTTATCGATCGCTACCGCCTATGCAGAAGTCGTTGGGGCAGAAGCCATTTATCTTGGTGTCAATGCGTTAGACTATAGTGGCTATCCTGATTGCCGTGAAGAGTTCATCGATTCATTTGCACACGCTGCAACGCTTGCTACCAAAGTTGGTACGATGGGAGGAACGCTACATGTCATGACTCCGCTTCTACATCTAACTAAAGCGGAGATTATCACACTTGGGACAACGCTTGCAGTGCCATATGAACTCACTTCCTCTTGTTATGAAGGAGAAGCGGTTGCCTGTGGTGTTTGCGACAGTTGTCGTTTGCGCTTAAAAGGGTTTGCTGAGGCTATGTTACAGGACCCTATCACATATGCACATGCTAGGTAAATAGTCTACTTTAGTGAGAGTACAGGTATAGTATGTTATAATGAAGAACGTTTTGTTGACTGTAAGTGTAAGAAAGTTTCGATATAGATATTATCAACAGCTTGTGAGGGTTGCTTATGGAACAGAAGCCTACGGGAAACCGTCCGCAAAACCGAAAAATGATAGATAAAGAACGGCGTAAAAAGAGAAGAAGAATTACTGCTATTGTGGGGGCTGGGATAGTTGCGGTCGTTCTTGGGACTGCCTTTGCCGCTGTGTACACGTCTTCTAAAAGTCCAAGTGGTGGCAATCCGCTAGATAATATCATTACTGCAATGGTTGGAGCGCCAGAGGAAAATATTTTATTAATTGGCAATAACGCACGTAATCCCGCTGGACCTCTTGACTTAGGTACTGGTGGAGGGCAAGCAGATATTTTAATGATCGCACACGTCGATCCAAAACAGCATAAAGTCGTTTTGATCTCAATTCCACGTAATGTATTATTTGCGCAACCGCAATTTAATAACCCAATACCGAAGATTAAGAGTATGTTTTTTATTGGAGCACAATTAAATCCCAATCAAGCTGCACAATTGTCTGTTGCGGCAGTACAACAATTGACAGGGATGAAGATTAACCACTGGATTGTCACGGATTTTAATGGCTTTCAGGATGCGGTAAACGCTGTAGGTGGCGTGCGTGTCGATGTTCCGGGGCGGCTATATGATCCGCTACATAGTGGTGCCAATCTGTATCCAGGTTGGCAGACACTAAACGGGCAGCAGGCACTCGCATTTATTCGCATCCGTCAAAATGAGGCGAGTAGCACGGTTCGCGTCAATGATTTTCAGCGTATGGATGCAGAAGCGCAAGTGTTGGAAGCATTAAAACATAAACTCTTGAGTCCAGGTACAGATATTACAAGTCTTGGTGGTCTTATGGCTACATGGAAAAAAGATATTGCTACTGATATGAATACACAGGATCTTACAGCCCTTGCTGCGGATCTACTCGGTGCTAAGGTCGATCATGTAACACTTGGCAATGTAGGCGATTCGATGCAGATTGCTAGTGCACCGTTGCCTGGTATCAATCAGGAAAACTATATTACTGGTGCGTATTACGATGTATTAAGTCCTGAACATATCTATGCTATGTTGAAACCGTATGGATCGACAGGATCGTCGATGGGACTTCCACCATTGCCTTCACCGAGTAATGTACCTGTGCAAGTCTATGGTTCACAAATTGTTGTGAACGAACTAAAGGCAGCTGGATATCCTGTTACGTGGATGGGTGCTGGCAATGGAACCTATCCAGTACAGATTATGTACCCGAGTGGCGATATTGAATGGGGCTTTGCGGTAGGGCGTACGCTCGCGACTGGCAATGGCATTGTTGAACCTGGCAGCCCAGATCCCAATGCAGTCGTTGTCTATTCGCAGTGAGATTATATGTCATGGATGGTTTATATTCAGTTTGAGAAAGAGTGACACCTACGAGGTGTCTCTTTCTTTTTTTAATTGATGGCGTTCGTAGATGTTGTCTGTACTACTTGTACAGAGTATTGAATATATCTCTACAAATCGGAGGGAAATTCGTGTTACTTGTGACAAGTGCAGAAATGCAAAAGCTTGATACAGTCATGATAGAGGAGATTGGTGTGGCGTCAGCTGCACTCATGGAATCTGTAGGGCTGAGAGTAGCTGAGGTTACGATGGACATGGTAGATGGCACTGGTGCGCACCAGTCGATGGGTGAGCGGGTCAGTTCTCGATCAAGGGAAATGGACTCTCGAAAGATGATCGCTGTTGTTGTTGGAAAAGGACATAATGGTGCAGACGGATTGGTTGCTGCACGTTACCTACATGTGCTCGGGTATAGCGTGCGCGTATGGCTTACTTCTGATGAAAGAGATCTTTCACATCTTACTCACATTCAGCTTTGCGCTTATCGCAATGTACACGGTAGATTGGCAGAAGAAACGGATGATCTTACACAGGCAGATGTCATTATTGATGCAATCCTTGGCAACGGCAGTCAATTACCTGTTAGAGAACCGCTTCGACCTTTTTTACAGGCTATTCATAAGGCGCACAGACCGGTGCTTTCTATCGACTTTCCTACTGGGCTTGACCCTGATTCTGGTCAGGTTGATGTTGATTGTGTTAAAGCTGTACGGACAGTTGCGTGTGGATTGAGTAAACCCGGGTTATACGTAGAGCCTGGAAGAGCATATGCAGGTCAGATTACCATTGCTTCTTTGGCTATCTCATACCACATGGCTGTTCGTCACGGAGCACATCATTTTTTGGTTACCGAACAGGATATCGCAAAGCGGTATCGACGACGTCCGCAAGATTCTCATAAAGGGTCATTTGGTCGTGTGGGAGTACTTGCTGGTAGTCCTGGTATGTACGGCGCAGCGCGGCTTGCGGTAGAGGGAGCATACCGAGCAGGAGCTGGGCTTGTTTACTATTTTGCACCAGAGGATCTTTCGGATACATGGGTCTCTGGATTCCCGGTGGAGGCTGTTGTCAAACGGTATGCTGGACGAGCAGGAGTGTGGAATGTGGACGCGATCGCTTCCCTTCTTGCTTTGTTTGCACAAGTTGACGTAGGAGTGATTGGCCCGGGTATGGGGCGGAGTATGCAAGATTCCCCGGAAGCGCTACTTGCTTTGGCCCAGCTACCGATTCCACTCGTGTTAGATGCAGATTTTTTACAAGTAGTTGCGGCTTCTGAAGATGGTGGTGTCACTTTTTTTGAACATCGTAAACATCTTACAATCATCACACCACATCCTAAAGAATTTGCTCAATTAATAAAACGACCTACTTCTGTCGTGCAGGAAAATAGGCTTCTCTACGCTAAGGAGTATGCAGTTAAGACACAAACCATTGTGGTACTTAAGGGTGCAGGAACGGTCATCGCAACGCCAGAACCAGCTGTATGGATTAACTCTACGGGCAATAGCGGGCTTGCTACTGGTGGGACAGGCGATGTTTTAGCGGGATTGCTAGGTGGGCTTTTAGCTAGTGGATATGGCGCTGAGTCGGCAGCACTAGTAGGAGTTTACGTACACGGGAAGGCAGCAGAGTTGGCTTGTACAACCCAATATAGTCAAGAGTCGCTTGTAGCATCTGATTTATTTGCATGGTTTGGAACAGCTTTTCGACAAATTTCCTGGGAAATGGACATTTCTCACGATGGATAGACAGGGGTGATCATGTGCGGCGGAAAAATTGGGCTGCCTTGTTGCTTACCGTAAGCCTTGCGATGATCTTAGCTGGATGCGGACAAATGAGCGCCACACAAATGGCCAAACAGCTTCAGGATGTGCAAAACGGTTTGAATACCTATAAAACTGAAGCATTCATGACTGTGCATGTGCAAGATGCGGTTGCGCGGTATTATGTCGAAACGTGGTATCAATCGCCAAATTTATACCGCATTGCACTTGGCAATGAGAACAAAGACATCTCTCAAATTATCGTGCATAATGCTCAGGGCATCTATATTATTAGCCCTTCTACGCGTAAAGTCATTCGCTTTTCGGGCGATTGGGCTGAAAAGCAAGGTCATATGTACCTGTATAATTCACTGTTAAGTCAGATCATTTCAGCAGTAAAGCCGGATTACTCGGTGAAAGATAAAGTGGTCACTTTTGTGCTCCCTACTGATCCGCAAAATTCGTTAATTAGCAGCCAGAAAATAGAATTAGATCAAACGACTCTCGGACCCAAGCAAGTCATTTTGTACAACAAAGATCAGCGGGCAGTCATTACGATGAATTATATTTCATTTCAAAAGGGTGTGCAGTTTCCGGCAAATGCCTTTTCTCCAGAACAGGCGACTACACTAAAATCAATTGAAATGCCAGTGAGTGCAGAAGAACAAGGTTTTGGAGTGATTGAACCTACCTACGTGCCGCAAAATGATCAAATGGAAGACGAAGCAGAACAAAACGGAATTGTTTTTGTCCGTTATGATGGTATGTCACCGTTTACTCTAGTAGAAACTAGGCCTTCTGCAGGGGATATTGAACTTGGGGAAGGAAAATTGCTTACTCTATATGGGGTGCCAGCTGTGTTGACTGGTAGTGCTGAAGTTCATCAGCTTTACTGGCTACAGCATGGAGTGGAATTTCAACTGACATCACATATGTCTGTCGCTAGTATGATGAAAGTAGCGGCATCCATGGTGGATGATAGCGGCAAATAATGCGATTTGCGGATCAGATCGTCTTGATTTGTGGTATTCTCTACATGGGTGAAGACTATGTGGAGACAAACTTGGGCGGAAATCAATTTGCAGCATTTTGCCCATAATGTAAGTATATTAAAAAAGCAACTTCTTCCTCATGTGCGTTTTATGGCGACTGTAAAGGCAGATGCATATGGCCATGGAGCTGTGGAGATCAGTAAAACAGCTTTGCGTGCAGGTGCGCAGCAGCTAGGCGTGGCCTCTTTTGAAGAAGGCGCTGTGCTTCGTGAAGCTTCTATTACTGCAGATATTCTCGTTTTTGGTGCACTATCAGAAGAAGGCGCAAGTGCTGCATTGGCGCATCGTTTGACGGCTTCTGTGGGTAGTATGCAGGATCTTTTGTGGTTACAAGAGGCAGCAGAGGCGTGTCATAAACAAGCGCGGATTCACGTGAAAATTGACACTGGAATGACGCGGCTTGGTTTACGCCACATCGAGGATGTCGTGCAATTAGTACAGGTGGCAAACGAGTCTTCGAGGATTATATTAGAAGGTATTTATACGCATTTTGCTACATCAGATGAAGAATTATTTGAATTACTAGAGCCCTCTGATCAAGAAAACGGGAGTACTATTGTTCCTTTTGTGGAGCAGCAGCGGATGCGTTTTGAAGAAGTCTTGCAGGCCGTGCGTGAACTAGGGATCATCATTCCTATTGTCCATGCGGCCAACAGCGCAGCAGCATTACGTAATCCACGCTATCAGTACGATATGGTTCGCTTTGGTATTGCTATGTATGGGTATCAACCTTTACCTATAGTTGATGCTGATCTTACCTTGCATTCTGTGATGGCTGTGCGTTCTCGTATTACGCGCATCGTGGACATCATGCCGGGCGAGGCAGTCAGCTATGGTCGCACGTATATTGCTACTCGTCCGGAAGTGATTGCAACTGTAGCCATTGGATATGGGGATGGGATTCCACGGGATCTGTCCAATCTTGGTCGAGTTCTTGTTAATGGGCAATGTGCTCAGATTGTTGGTCGCGTATGCATGGATCAGTTGATGATTAAAGTGACGGATCTTGTTGTGCAAGTAGGTGATATTGTCACATTGTACGGGGCAGATGAAGGGTGTGGCTCGATCCTTCAAGCGACAGAACAACTCGATACGATTCCCTATGAACTTTTATGTCGAATAACGGCACGAGTGCCAAGAGTGATCATTCCCGCGGAAAATTTAGCAGAAGATCGCCAATGAACTGGATGTTTGACCAGTAAGTGCGATATAATATGTACGGACTTGTAGGCAGTAAGGGGGATCTCGTATTGTCTAGATCACGGCGGATTGCCATCAGTATGCCACCATATCTATTAGATGAAGTTGATGTGCTTGTTGCGCAGGAGCGCAATACGCGCAGTGATTTGATTCGTCAAGCAACTGCTATGTACCTGCGGGAACGCAAGAAGCAACGGATTCGTGAACTATTGCAGCAAGGATATCAAGAAATGGCTGTGATTAACTTGCATTTAGCTGATGAGGCATTTGCAGCAGAAGCTGAGGCGGAGCGAATTGCACAACGATTGGTTAGTGGGGTGTAGGCGTATGAACGTCAAGCGCGGTGACGTGTACTATGCTGATCTATCACCGGTCGTTGGCTCTGAGCAAGGTGGGTTTCGCCCTGTATTGATCATCCAAAACAACATTGGCAATCGTTTTAGTCCGACTGTAATTATTGCAGCGATTACCGCGCAGATTCAGAAAGCTAAGTTACCGACTCACGTCGAGATTGCTGCTTCTGCATATGGACTAGAACGCGATTCAGTGGTTTTACTCGAACAGATACGCACGATTGATAAGCAACGTCTCACTGAGAAGATTACTCATCTCGATGATGAGTTAATGCACAAGGTGAATGAAGGATTGCAGATTAGTCTTGGTTTGGTCGATTTTTAATAATATACGCCCGGATCGTTGATCTGTGACTAGGAGTAGGCTGATAATGATCAGCCTTATTTGCATTTCATGGCATGTCCCACCTCGCCTTTGAATAATGTGTACAAACACTCACTTTGCTGAGTTGTATGTTTACACAAGAGAGGCGGGGGCGTTTTGGTTCATGGAGGACTCGTTGGAGCCAAAGTTAGGACGCTTGCTTTGATCGCGTTAATCGCAGGTTGTTTTATTGCGATTGCTGTTTATAGCCATGGTGCTGTTCATCCACTGATGAATGCGCATATGGTGAAGAGTTTATTTCAAAGCATTGTGTGGGAAGCGTTCCCATTTATTTTGCTGGGTGCCATGCTTTCTTCGATTATTGAAACGTGGGTGGGGTCTAACCACTTATCAGCATTATTATCAGATTCTCTGTCAGGGCGGATGACAGCTAGCATCATGGGTCTTGTAGTGCCAGTTTGTGATTGCGGAACCATCCCCGTGGCGCGGAGTCTGCGCCGTAAGGGGGTCGGCGAATCAGTCGCGTTTACCTTTGCGCTAGGGACACCAACGATTAATTTAGTGGCTCTGATCTCTACGTTTATTGCATTCCATCAGCAGTGGTCGTGGGTCTTGTTAAGAGCGGGGGCTGCCTTAATCATTGCAATAGTTACTGGGATAGCGGTTCACTTTCGGGAAGAGGGTCTACTGGAGAAGTGGAATGCTGTTCATCCAAACCATGATCATCAAGACGTTAAGGGCTTGTCAAAATGGAGACATGCAACAGATCATTCGATAGAAGAACTCTTTGCAGTGGGTCCATTTTTCGTGATTAGTGCCTTATTTGCTGCAATTGCGCAAGGTTTATGGCCTATGCATGCGGTTACCACCTTCACTCAACACTCCGTTTGGTCAATTGTATTACTGATGATCCTTGGCAGTGCATTTTCACTTTGTTCTGAAGCAGATGCTTTTGTAGCAGCAAGTTTAACGACTATTTTTTCCCCTGGAGCTGTGATGGCGTTTTTATTGGCAGGCCAAATGATTGATGTTCGCAATTTAATGCTTATGCCTCAGGTTTTTTCTAAGAAGACGATGGCAGTTGGCTTACCGCTTACAGCAGTTATGATTTTTAGCGTTGCATTACTGGTGAATCGCTTCTTTACGGGGGGGTGGCTATAAGATGCTATCAGAAAAAAAACTGCAATTTGGCATTCTTTTGCTATATGGAGTGAGTTTAAGTCATCTAGTATGGACAGGCACAATGTATCAGTACATTGGAAGTGTGATGGCGCCTTTTGAAGTGGTAGCATGTATTGTTTTATGGGTGTTGATCGTGATGTCCGTCTTTTCACTTCGGAAGAAGGAACCGGATCATGTGCATGACCCATGGCTGCAGGGGATTCTCTTTGCGGCATTTGCTTTACCGCCTGCTACATACTTAATCACAACGTTGATCGGTTGGTAAGGTACTTTGCGAGATGACGAAAACGTAGTAATCTTGTAGAGAGTTGAAATTTACGGAAGGTGGTATCTCATTCTTGAGTCACACAGTGGGTACGGAGATCGATGTAGTAGCAGCTTCGCGAATTCACAATTATGAATTATATCCTGACGGGTTGCAAAAAATTGCTTGGGTAAAGGAGCGCATGCCACTTTTGCGTTCACTCGAAGAGCAATTTAGCAAAGAACAGCCTTTTGCCGGTCAAAATGTAGTGATTTGTTTGCATTTAGAAGCTAAAACGGCGTATTTGGCGAAAGTTGTTAAGGCGGGCGGTGCGAAGGTTGCTGTTGTCGCTTCGAATCCCTTATCGACGCAAGATGATGTGGTAGCAGGACTTGTGCACGATGGAATTTACGCTTACGCATGGTACGGCGCGACGACGGAGGAATACAATCATCATATCCAAGCAGCGCTTGATTTTCATCCCACACTTGTCATTGATGATGGTGGCGATTTAGTGTCAACATTGCATCGCGAACGGTTGGCGCAGACTGCAGAAATTAAAGGTGGATGCGAAGAAACAACGACTGGTATCTTGCGCTTGCGGGCGATGGAAGAGCAAGGTGTATTGAAGTTTCCTATGATTGCTGTCAACGATGCATACTCTAAGTATTTATTTGATAATCGCTATGGAACTGGACAATCCGTATGGGACGGTATTATGCGTACGACCAATCTTGTAGTCGCTGGTAAAACAGCGGTGGTCATTGGCTATGGATGGTGTGGTAAAGGCGTATCGCTACGCGCTGCGGCACTTGGTGCAAAAGTGATTGTGTGTGAAGTAGATCCAATCAAGGCACTTGAAGCTGTCATGGATGGCTATGCGGTGATGCCGATGGTTGAGGCTGCCAAGCATGGCGACTTTTTTATTACGGTTACAGGCGATAAAGATTGTATCGTAGGCGAACATTTTGATGTGATGAAAGATGGAGCAATTTTGGCTAACGCGGGACATTTTGATGTGGAGATCAGTATCCCTGCATTGCGTGAACGTGCAGTTTCAGTGCAAGTCGCACGTAAAAATGTAGAAGAATTCAAGATGCAAGATGGACGTAAAATTTATTTGCTGGCAGAAGGCCGATTGGTCAACCTAGCAGCGGGTGATGGACATCCGGCAGAAGTTATGGACATGACGTTCGCATTACAAGCGCTTGCTTTACGTTATGTACACGAAGGGTCACTAACACCAGGCGTGCACCGTTTACCGCAAATGCTCGATGAGCAGGTGGCGCGGATGCGTTTGGCTGCGACTGGCGTAAAGATTGATGAACTTAGTACAGAGCAACGTGCATATCTTGCCAGTTGGGGGCATGAAGATGTTGCTCCATAGATGAGGATGGGGAGATAGATCAACGATGCGGCCACTCATAGGACTTACGGTAAACGAGTATGTGAAAAATGGTATTCCCGGGGAGTTTGTCGGTCAGGACTATACGGATGGTGTATATGCAGCGGGGGGATTGCCTTTAGTCCTTCCGCTGACCGCCGACAAAGAAGCAATAGTAGAATTGGCAAATCGCCTTGATGGATTGATATTAACTGGTGGCTCAGATATTGCTCCACAGTTATTTCATGAAGAACCGCGACTTGGACTTGGGGAGATTAGCCCACTGCGGGATGCCATGGAAGCGATGTTAATTGTGCAAATGGTTGCATTAGATAAGCCAATTTTAGCTATTTGCAGAGGAATTCAGATTGTAAATGCAGTGATGGGTGGAACGCTGTATCAGGATCTTTTGAGAGAATGGTCAGGGAGATTGCAGCACGCACAAAAAGCGCCTCGCGATCATGTAGCACACAGCGTATCCCTAGTCGAAGGGTCGCGCTTGCACGCTTTGATGGGGGCGCCTGAAGTGATGGTTAACACGTTCCATCATCAAGCTGTCTCTGCTCTGGCTCCGGGCTTTGTGATTAGTGGTCGAAGTCATGATGGGTTAGTAGAAGCGATTGAGCATCCAGGATATCGTTTTATTGTTGGTGTGCAGTGGCATCCGGAAAATCTTTGGCGCAAATACCCAGAACATGCGCGCTTATTCACAGGTGTTGTGGAGGCTTCACGCGCGCGTGCGCAATCTTTGCAATAACGCGCGATCTGCTTTAGAGAACAAAAACAAGGAACGGGCACTGCGCTTTGTTTGTCGCAAAAAGTAGGCGACGGACATAAAAAACCCTACAAAATATGCAGAGGTAGATGCGATCGCACCGCCTAAAAAACCGATGCGCGGGATGAGTATCAAGCATAATACAGTATTGGTTGCAATACTTGTTAGCTGCATATACAGTGGGAAATGCACTTTTCCAAGCTGATCTGTGCAAAACTGTGTAAATAAATTGGTTACGCCATATACGATCGTGCCAACGATGAGAATTTGAAAGGCTGGTATGGAACGATCATAACGACCACTCAGTGCAAAGTGAATGAGCGGTGGAACAGTGAATAGCATGACAGTAGCGGCACTGATTAATAAGATCATCGTCATGCGAAAGGTGCGTTCGACTAGTTCAATGGATCCGTTACGTTCTTCCGAAGCGATGCGCGCATAGATGAGTAAAGAAATGCTTGAAGAAATATGCCAGAGAACTTCAGATGCAGTGACCGCCATCGCATATAAGCTAGTGGCGGTCGTTCCTGCAAGAATGCCTACTAGAATCACATCTCCGCGTAAATTAAACTGTGTAAGTAATTGTTGTAATGATGTCTTACGGCCATATGTGATAATTGATTTTTTAATGTCTGGATGCTTACTTGGTCGCAGGCGAATGCCTAGCACACGCCTTGCCGTTGTTACTGCTGTAGTAGCAGAAATGATATAGGATAAGAGCCAAGCACTAAATGTTAGTAGTAGTAGATAAGGTGAGATGCTTGGATCCACATGGCGCCATATGGTGAGACCTATGGCAAAAATGACGAAGGTCAATATTTGCACGGTATTGAGTCGGTTTAACCAGTCAATCTCATTTAAGGCTTGAATGAGTTTGGTGGAATAAGCGAATAACACTGCTAAAGGAATGCCAACGAGGGCAAATAATACATAGATAAGCACAGAATTCCGCGTGGCAAAAAGTGCAACGACGATCGCTAAAGCACCTACTGCTATGGCTATTTGTAAAAAAATGCGCATAATGACGCCGATGACTGCAGCGCGATCTAGTTTTAAGCGATTAATTCCATAGTTAAAATAATTACCATAACCGGCCAAATAAGTTGCGGCTAGTTGAAAATATACAAGTACCAGTTTATAAATCCCATTATCGTGTACAGATAGATAGCGTGGCACTAAAAAAAGGCCTGAAATCATGGCCAGTCCAGCAACGCCAAATTTATATAGGATTGTTCGTAACGTTCGCTTGATGTGTCCCATGGACTACCTCCTAGCCATTAGTATACCACGTTGTTGTCCCCTCGCCATTTTGATATCGGCACTTTTGATGATAGAGAGTGAACACGCTGATCGGCCGACAGTGGTGGGGACTCCAGATAGGGGGAGATTGTTGATGGTTGTTACTACGATGAATAGACATTTGTTGATACAACTACAGACAGGACAAACGGCTGCGGGAAAACCTAAGTTGCATAATCGAGTATACCCGCATGTAGATGTTGAAGTTGCAGATGATGCAATTAACCAAGTACTCGAGGCTCTGACACCGCTTTTTGCAGATCCTGTTTATGTCATGGGACGTGTAGATACGGTCCAGATTGCACCTGATACGTCATCTAGTGCGTCTAGTAGCACAACTAGTTCTGGTAGTACGACATCGTCTTCCAGTTCGTCCACTACTACTGGAACAGAAGGTAGCGCGAGTAACGCTACATCGTCTTCTGGTACTCAAAGCAGTGCGAGCACTTCTAGTACAACAACGACGTCTGCAGCAGGTACTACGAGTGCTTGAGACGAACATCTAGCTGCTGAGAAGATGGACACACACGATAAGGGGGATATGAACATGAAAGACACATTGGAACTCGCTTTTTTGACCGATTTAAATAAAACGGTTCATTTGCAAATTCCTAATCCGAAGACGCCGATTAGCGCCACAGACATAACGACTGCTATGGATGCGATTGTTGCGGCCAATATCTTCGTTTTTCCTACCGGGAGAATCGTGAAAAAAGTATTGGCAAAGGTTAATAGTAGTGGTTCGTCACAAGTTACGCTTGGTCAATAGCGTAATCGCGGTAGCAAGGAACGCCACACTTTGGCGTTCCTTGTTATGTTCCTGTGAGCTTGCGGTAGCAGATCACTCCGATGGATGTTGCAATTTGTTAAGAACTAATGTGTATAAATGTTCAATCGTATCTGCTTCAATCAAGTCATATTCATCTATTAAGCAAAATGGAACGCGAAAACAGCGATGGCAGTTTCCTAAACAGCCCCACTCTTTCACTGTGATCTCTGGGTCTAGTGTCTGTAATTGTTTGATCATATCATCTGTATGATAATCAAGGTTTCCAGTACAATACTCAACTTTTCTTTTCAATGAGGTGAACTCCTTATTGAAGTGATCTCTACCTGCAATGTAACATAATGAGGATCTATTCGACTACGTCTGTATGATATGTGTAACTGAGCATTGCATTGGTGGCGTATATCCGTGTAACCTATAACGATGAATACGCGTCTTTATTATAGATCGCAATGAGGTGGAAGTATTGACGCCGGGATACAGCGATGAAGAGCGCATGTTACTTTTGCGCGAGTTAATGCAAACGTACGGGCTTGACGTGTTGCATGTGGTTTATGGGTATGTACACGATCATCACCAGGCGGAGGATATTAGTCAGGAAGTCTTTATAAAGGTATTTGATCACCTTGATACGTTTCGACAAGATAGCAGTTATCGGACGTGGATTTTGCGTATTGCGATCAATACGGCAAAGGATTTCTTGCGCAAGAAAGCTCGGCGACCAGAGGAATTCAATGATTTTCCACAAGTAGCTACCCAACATACAGTTGAGGGAGACGTGTTGCAAGATGTGCAACGTCAAGAATTATGGGAAGCAGTCTCGCATCTCCCGATGATTTATCAGGAGGTTGTCTGGCTACATTATGGGAAGGATTTATCAATGGATGAAATTTCAAAAGTACTTGACATAAGTTTGTCTGCGGTGAAGACGCGGCTCTATCGGGGACGAGGGATCTTGCGGCAGACGTGGGAAGGGGCGGTTGACCGTGAGTCGTCTGGACGATGAGGATTTGGATAAAGTGCTACGCGAAACGTTGCACAGTCAGGTAGATTCGCTAGTACTCACGGAAAACTTTGAACAGCATGTTCTCGATCAACTCAAGAAACGATCGGAAGATTACGCACAGAAAGAGCCAGAAGCGAAAAATAAAGGGGTGCACCTGCACTCAGGTGTGTGGAAAACGTGGATGAAGCGGCAAAAACGCATGCTGTGGCTTGGAGCGGGTGTTGCGGCGATGCTGTTCGGGTTAGTGACACTTGGTGTGTTAAATAAAGGAACGGGAGTAGGCATGCAGTCGGCTGGACAGAGCTCGAGTACAGGCACGCAATCTGCAGTGCAACCGGGTATTGCTCTTCCGTCGTTTCAAGCAACGCTTGCGCCAATTTCGTCGCAAAATGTAACAGCAACAAATGATGCGTCATTAGGCAACCATACCAGTGCTAATAATGGTAACACTAACAGTACCATGCAAAAATTGAATGGGACAGCTTCAACACATTCATTTGTTGCTCTCTCTAAGCAATTGCTCACGGTGCATGCGCAACTGTACAATTCAAGTAATGTTGCAATTTCAGGTAAAAATTTGCAGGGTATGTTGTTTTTTTTACGCCAACCAGGTGCGTTGTCTCCCGTACAAGAAAGTGATTGGGAGTATTTTGTCAATGGCCCAGATGTCACAATTGCACCACATCAATCTGTGGAGTGGAGTTTTACGCCTAATCCAACTCCTGCATTTTCTGATTTGAAGCATCGGTATATCCATTTAGTGTGGTTTTTACGTAAGTCAAATTCAGCTTTTCCAGCTTTAACGATGGGAACCTTACCCGTAACTGTGTCTGATATTCACGAAACGATAACAGGTACTGCTGGAGCAGCAGTACAGTTTTTACGTATTACTGCTCGCGTTACCAATCACTCAACAACTGCTTGGGATCCAAAGAGTGCGCTTGCCATGTTATTTTTCGATCGCCATGCAGGAGCTTCCTTGTTAGGACATGGGACGTATAAGTATTTTGATGATGTGATGGTAAGTAATGGTGAGACATCGCTGGTTGAGCCAGGAGAGTCGGTCAATGTCATGTTTAACATTGTCGGGATACCAGGTACACTTATGCAAAAGTTGCCTTTGCGTATTTTATTGATTGCACGCAATCAAGTTGGTGCATAATCATTGCCGCGATCCATTCTCTGTGGTTATAATACAGTACAAGAGTGATGGAGAGCGGGGATGGGCTTGTTTATTCGCGAACTTGGCGAATTTGGATTGATTGAGCGCTTGAGCGCTATTGTGGCTAGAACAGATCCACGTGTTTTGGTCAATATTGGAGACGATGCGGCGGTCGTACGCTACGATCGCCCTGTTGTTATGACAACAGATGCACTTGTGGATGGAGTGCATTTTCGCGATGATCTCATAGATCCTACATCTGTAGGCTATAAAAGTTTAGTGGCATCACTAAGTGATATTGCTGCTATGGGGGGAAAACCGTTACATGCCATGGTTGCACTTGCTGTTCCCTTTACAGAGCAAGTAGAACGGATAGAAGCCATCTATCGAGGGCTAGACGAAGCGTGTGCAGAGTTTGGCGTAACGATTGTCGGTGGCGATGTGGTGAGTACGTCTGGGCCGCTCGTCATCACTGTATCGGTGACTGGCGAACTAGTAGGCGAGCGTCCTCTTCTACGAAGTGGGGCGCAGGTAGGTGATGTGATTTTTGTGACAGGTGATGTTGGCGGATCAGCTGCATATCTACATAGTAAAAATCAAAGTGATGGGTTGCACATTGGTGAGAGTGATGAGTGGATTTTACAAAAGCGTCATCAGCGGCCGGTTCCGCAGCTGATGGCGGGACACATTTGCGCGCAAAATCCCGGTTGTACGTCCGCTAATGATGTGAGTGACGGTCTTAGCTCGGAATTGCATGAGATTGCTTTAGCGAGTGGTGTGCGCATGATGATTGATGCTGATCGCATTCCTACGCTACCTGCATTGCGACATTATGCGCGCGTAGTAAGTGTTGATCCTCTCCAGTTTGCGCTATATGGCGGGGAGGATTATCAAATCGTAGGGACCATGAATCGCGTGAAAGCAGGTTCTTTTTTGTCGCTTATGCAAGCACACGGGATTCGTATCAGTTTGATTGGCCAAGTGAAGAGTGGTGAACCTAACGTCTATTTGAACACTCGTTCTGGGATAGAGGAAGTTCCTAAAAAAGGATATGATCATTTTCCAGTAGGAGTTGAACCGGTATAATGGGTGATCTACAGCAAGAGTACCAGTTGACCTTGACTAGTACTGATGTACACCACACAAGAATGCTTGGAGAACTGTGTGGGCGGATGGTACATCAACAAACTGTCATCAATTTGCGGGGACGACTCGGGGCTGGGAAAACTGTTTTTGTCTCTGGATTGGCAAAGGGGCTTGGCATAGCCGAGATGACGCATAGTCCAACATTCACTATAGTGTCTGAGTATGCTGGGGGACGGTTGCCTCTGTACCATATGGATTTATACCGCTTAGGTGAGAGTGCGCTGCGTGAACTTGACTTGTTTGATGAGTATTTTTATGGTGATGGTGTTTGTGCCGTCGAATGGGGTGACCTCATACAAACTGTTTTGCCAACTGAGCGTCTGGATGTTCTGTTTTCAGATCTCCTCATAGAAGAAGAATTTGTTGATTCGCGCAGGATAACGCTTGTTGCATATGGAAGTGAACATGTACAAGTACTAAGAGAGTGGATGAACTTATGGCCTTATTAGCAATTGATACTGCAACACCTACACTGGCATTGGCAGTGGCTGATCACTCGGGGCAAGTTCTAGCCTCCTGGTCTACTAAAACGCCCAAGATGCACGCGACTTATGTCAATCAACTACTGGATGATATGCTGGCAACTGTCTCTTGTGATCCGCGAGATATTGAGGGTGTCATCGTGGGCGTCGGGCCAGGATCCTATACGGGGATTCGCATTGGGGTAACCGCGGCCAAGATCTATGCGTTTGCTCGCGGAGTTCCACTTGTGGGCCTGTCGTCGTTGACTGCAGCTGCTTATGCGCTTGCTATGCAGCGGGGAATGGTCGTTGTGATGTGGGACGCCCGTAGGCAGTCAGTGTACGGAGCAGCCTATCGTGCGCATGACGGTGCACTTACCTGCGTGCTATCTGAACAAAGATATGATATCGCGTCATTGATCACAGCTGTGAGCAACATGCTACATCCAGGAGAGGCTGTATATTTGCTGGGAGATGTTGTAGAGGGTGTTGCACAGCAATATGCCACTGTATTTGCAGACCATTCTGTGATGATCTATGATCGAACGGCTTCTGTACATGGAGAACATCTATTGGCACTGGGGTATCCTGAGTTACATAAGAAGATGCTAAGTCTTGAGGTGAGCGATCATGGCAAAGATGCGCACGGCTTGGTACCTCGCTATCTTCAATTGGCGGAGGCAGAAGCGCGCTGGCTGGAAAAAAGGCGAGGGAGTTCAAGTAATGAATCCGAATGAAGTGTCATTTCGTCGCATGACTGTTCGAGATGTCGACCATGTGATGAATATTGAAAAAGCATCATTTACAGCACCATGGTCACGCAATGCTTTTTTGGGTGAATTAACAGAAAATCACTTTGCGCATTATGTTGTCATGACGCTTGGTGATGAATTGATTGGATATGGCGGCATGTGGGTGATTATTGATGAAGCTCACGTGACGAATATCGCAGTGTATCCTACCTATCGCGGGCATAAGCTAGGTGAACGCTTGTTGCGGCGGTTGATGGCGGAGGCGATAGCAAAGGGTGCGCGCAAAATGACTCTTGAAGTACGTGTGACAAATACCCCAGCAAAAGGACTATATCGTAAACTAGGATTTGAAGATGGCGGGATTCGCAAAGGTTACTATACTGATAATCGGGAAGATGCGTTAGTGATGTATGTGACGCTTCCTGCTCTAGGAGAGATTGTGGATGCGATGGAGTGAGCGCATGCAACTGCGCTATGAGGAGGATAGGAAGCAAGATAAGCCTATTTCTATCTTAGCGATTGAATCGAGTTGTGATGAAACTGCAGCTGCGGTCATTCGCAATGGGCGGGAAATTATCAGTTCTGTTGTGGCCTCGCAGATGGAATCACACGAACGCTTTGGGGGAGTGGTACCAGAGGTTGCATCACGAGCTCATGTGGAGCAAATTGGGTTCGTCATTGAACAAGCACTCGTACAATCGGAACTTTCTTTGGATGACATGCAGGCCATTGCTGTAACGTGTGGACCTGGGTTGATCGGAGCATTATTTGTAGGGGTTACTGCAGCTAAAACACTTGCGCAAGTGGCTGGATTGCCGCTTATCGGCGTACACCATCTGGCTGGTCATATGTATGCTGCCTCTCTATCCGATGGAGTGGAGCCACCTTTTTTAGCTCTGATCGTTTCGGGTGGTCACACAGAGTTATTGCATGTAAGGGAAGATGGCGTGATTTTGCGTCTAGGTAAAACAAGAGATGATGCAGCTGGCGAAGCATTTGATAAAGTGGCACGAGCGCTTCAACTCGGGTATCCGGGAGGACCTAAGATACAACAGATGGCACTTCTAGGCGATCCAAAGTATGTGGCGTTTCCACAGGCTAAACTAGGTGAAGAGTCGCTTGATTTTAGTTTTAGTGGGTTAAAATCAGCTGTGTTGTTGCATCTGGATCGCGCAACAAAAGCTGGCCAAGACGTTCGTACGGCGGATATTGCAGCTAGCTTTCAACGCGCAGTCATTGAAGCACTCATGACAAAGACAAGGCTAGCTTTGCAACAGACGGGTCTGACTACACTTGTATTAGCAGGTGGAGTAGCGGCCAATCAAGCATTGCGGGAAGCTGCCAAAGAAGTTTGTAGGGAGTTACATGTGCAGTTAGCTGTACCCGATACGTGGCTTTGTACCGATAATGCCGCGATGATTGGTGCTGCTGCATATATGCGCTATAAACAGCACAAACTTGCTGATTTAACATTGACAGGGCGCGCTGATTTTCCAATTGACCAGTGGTAATAAGTACATGTATAGGGTTAACCACAGGCCTGTGTATAACGTTGTGGATAAGTTCCTCGGAACTGTGGATAAACACATTATATTTTTACCGCTTTAACCATTTGTAGCTTGATTGGAAAGATCAACGCTTCTGATCCGTATTGTTCAAGTACAGAACGGCCATTTTGTTTGAGTTCTTCGATTAGATCGAGTCTGGCCTGCCAGGGAACTTGTGCGAGTAAATCCTGAAAAACGCCGAGTCCATAGATAAAAAACTCTGTGGCCATCTCCGGATTTCGAAAATCAAGGTAAATAGATATTTCCTTCGTTTCAATTTGCGTATTCCCTAATTGGGTCAAAGTAGCTTCCACTTCGTTACTTTGTGGAAATGCATGGATACCAAAAGATTCAAGTTTCAAATCTAAGTCTAAAACTGGCTCGAACCATGTTTTATAAAAATCGGGTAAATGTTCTGGTTCTAAAGGATGCAAACTTGCAATAAATCCACCTGGCTTCGTGACTCTGCACATTTCTGAGAGTGCACGCGGCAGGTCGGAATATTGTAGAAATCCTACGCCAACACAAGCGTCAAAGTATTCTTCTGAAAAAGGAATATGTTCAACATCTGCACGTTGGAAATCCACCCATTCAATCCCGTACAATCTTCGCGTTAATTCTGCGTGTGCAAGCATCCCGGTCGCGGGATCAATGCCTGTCACATGTCCTCTTGCTCCAATTTTTTGTGCAAGTCCTGTTGAAAAAAGAAATGTTCCTGTACCGCAACCTACTTCCAATACTTGTATACCACTGGAGATGGTGATCCATTCTAGAAAATCACGCCGAATATGCGTAGCTTGCGGAATGAGAGATAGCTCTAACTCCTCATAATCCTCCAAATGGTTCAAAAAGGCGATTTGCAGCATGTTTTTTCTGTGGTCTACATAGCCGCTCAGTTTAAGAACTTCTGTGTTAATTTGAAGAAGTTCAATCCCGCATTCTGTTAATTCCACCATGCGAATTCCATTGGTAATTTTAATACGTATAGAACCTATGACTGCACCAAGCATGAGTTCATCGCTCAATGAGTAATCAATCCAGGGACGATGCCATTCTCCATTATTAAAAATGCGTTCTGGAATTTGACCATAGTAGCGAAGAGCTAGGTGATTCTCATAACTAGTCACGAGAGCAAAGATACCGACTAGTGTCTCTATGCCTCTTGTTACGATAAATGTTTCAGTCGTATGGATGGCTTGTAAAATTAATGTTTCATCAACAAAAAATTCACCGCGCAACAATAAAGCATTTTGAATGGCTGTTGAAGCAATGGTTTCGTAAATAGCAGTACGGACAATACGTTCAGGGAGTGGAAAATTGCCAACGATAAACTTCGCTGATCCATATGACCAATATAACCGCTCAAATTCTTTTGCAGTGTTATTAATCAGGTGGAATAAATCCGCGTCAAAGCGTTCGGTTGTCTCTGGGCTAACAAGCCATGGACTAATGGCTAATTGACAGCTAAGAAAGTCTTGAATAGCCTCTTTTAGATCGGGAAATCGAAACACAACAGCCCCCCTACCACTACATGTGAAATGTTATTTGATTGTGAACACAATCATCTTGGTTTGTTTCATCGATTAGAAGGATAGAAGTCGTCTAAGTGCTATCGAGCACGCGTATAGATAAATGAAGTGCGGCTTGTACAAAAAGTCGCTCCATATCTATACAATTAGATTGTGAGGGAAATGCTTTGAAATGGCAAGCATTACAAGCACATATGCTCATTGGATTACAAACAGCACTTGGTTCACATTGGGATTCAATTGCAATTGGACTATCTTTTTTAGGGAATTATTTTACTTATCGTTACTTGGTGATTGGGTTAGTCATTGTTGTTGGCACTGAGTACGCACTTGAAACTGGAATCATTGCGCTCCTCGCTATGATAAGTGCTGATGCTCTAAAGTTACTATTTTTAACAAAAAGACCATTTGAAATGCACTATCCCATTCGTTCGCTTTATACGGATTCTGCAGCAGGAGCATCTTTCCCGAGTGGACATGCGGAAGTAGCTACTGCAGTGTACGCACTTTTTGCTCGCACCATGCGCATACAGAAAAAACGGTGGTGGTGGTTATGGTTACTAATACCGCTATTTATCGGTATTAGCCGTCTATATCTTGGTGTGCATTGGCCAATTGACGTTGTATCAGGGTGGATTTTTGGTTGGATGTTGTTTGAGTTAACCATTTTGCGTCCTGGATATGGGCATATGAGTATGCGTTTTGGGATACTTAGTCCAGTATGGTGGATCATTATACTTTTACTATCTAATTTTATCACGTTTGGTTCTGACACTGTGGGGATGTTGCGTTTTGTTGCAATGTTTTCGCTATTTTCCTATTTTACACCGCCTGTCTTACCCGCTCGGAGTTTGGGAGTAATGTTGTTTAGGGCTGGCATTGTACTCTTTCCTATGTGGCTTTTGAGTGTTATATTGCGCCATGTACTAGGAGCAGGAGCTATACCTATTGAAGGTATGGTGTACGGAGCTTGGCTTGGACTGGTGGGGTTTGTCTTTCCATACGTAAAGATCTAAGCTAAGAGTAGGAGGTGACAGAGTATGTCTCGTGGCGATGAGATGTTTGATCAAGTACGACAACAAAAGGCGGCGCTTCGAAAAAAAATGCGCGCGATGCGTGAACAGGTGGATCCCGTACAAAAAAGGTTATTTGATGAAGCAATTGGACATCGCGTCATCAGTTCATCTGTGTTTGAATCTGCGCAGTCGATTCTTCTATACTTGGATTTTTCTCATGAAATATCTACCGAGTTGATCATCCGCCAAGCACTCTTACTAGGGAAAAGTGTGGCGGCTCCAGTAACCAAGAGGGGCGAACAGATGATACAAGCCTATCCTATTGATTGTGTTGAACAAGTTCACATTGGTGACTTTGGTATGCGCGAACCACTTTCTACAGGGGCGCCTATGGCCGTTGAAGCGTTTGATCTGGTGATCATGCCTGGTCTAGCATTTACACATCAAGGGGACCGGTTAGGATATGGTGGTGGATATTATGATCGCTATTTACTACATAGTAAGCCATCTACTGTAACTATGGCGCTTGCGTATGATTTTCAATTGGTATCAGATATACCTGTACAAGCGTTTGATATCCGCGTTCATCGCATTATAACGCCGACTGCAGATATTGAGTGCATGGTATAATAAGTCTAGTTTGTAGAGTAAATGCTTGTAAAGAGGTCTTATATCCATGTTGAAGACGCAGCGTGCAAAGATAAGTGCGGTGATCCTAGCTGGTGGATTTAGTAGTAGAATGGGACAAGACAAAGCATTGTTACAGATTGGGCATAGGACCTGTGTTGGAAGAGTAGTGTCTCAAGTTTTGCAGATCACGAATGACGTCTGGATTGTACGACGACCTGATCAATCTTTACTTGATGAAGGACAAGTCATTGTGGATATTCATCCTGGACAAGGACCACTTGCTGGGATGGAAGTTGGACTCCTGCATATACATGAGCCAATATGTTTTGTCCTTTCTGTTGATCTTCCACTTGTACGTGTTGAATTGTTGCAGTTTCTATATGAACAAATGCAAGATGATACGCAGTGTGACGCAGTAATACCGGAATATGAAGGGCGTTTATACCCTCTACTTGGCGTCTACCGACAAACTTTACAACCAATGATCGCTGAGATGTTGCGACAAAATAAACGACGCGTATTTGATCTGATCAATGCAATTCCTGTGCGCGTTTGTACTCATGAGCAGTGGAAGGTATATGATCCATTAGCGATTAGCTTTCTGATGATGAACACGATGGATGAGATGAAGCACGTGATGGATCTCATTGAGGAAGGTGGTCTCTTATCATGAAACGTGAAGTGCGTGTCGAGGATGCTGTAGGAATGGTACTAGCACATGATTTGACACAAATTATTCCTGGACAATATAAAGGTAGATTGTTTAAAAAGGGACATGTTGTTTTGGAACAAGATATTGTCTCACTACTCTCCATCGGGAAAGAGCACATTTTTGTTTTATCGTTAGATCCGGGAGAAGTCCACGAAGATGATGCGGCGAATCGCATGGCAAAGTCCATCATGCATGATAGTCTTTTGTTTACTGAGCCACATGAAGGAAAAGTAAATGTAAAAGCGGCACATGATGGCTTATTTGTACTTGACGTCCCTGCATTGCAACAAATTAATGAGATTGGTGATGTAGTCGTTGTTACAAAACGGACATTCACACCAGTGAAAGAGGGAGCAACGCTCGCTGGTTTGCGTGCGGTTCCACTCATTATTGCAGAAGAAAAGTTGACAGCTTATGAAGAGATTTTGCTCTCGCGTAATCCGTTGATGCGTGTGGTCCCATTTGCTTCGATGAAAGTCGGCGTTGTGACCACTGGTAGCGAAGTATTTAAAGGGCGCATCGAAGATCGGTTTGGTCCAATTGTAAAAGAAAAAATCTTGGCATATCACGCACAGTGGCTGGGGCAACAGATTGTTGACGATCAAACAGAAGCGATCGTACGTGCGATTCAGTCATTTATAGCAGAAGGAGCAGATATGGTTCTTGTGACAGGTGGCATGTCTGTTGATCCTGATGATCGCAGTCCTGGAGCTATCGCACAAGTGGCGACAGAGGTTGTATCATATGGAATGCCAATGTTACCCGGGTCTATGTCGATGCTCGCTTATGCTGGGGATGTTGTGCTCATGGGGCTACCTGGTTGTGTGATCTATGATGCGCAGACTGCCTTTGATCATCTACTACCACGAGTTTTAGCTGGATTTCACTTAACCCGTGCAGACATTGCAGCACTTGGTCATGGAGGACTTTTGTAATGGCGGGCGAATCCCCCATACTTGTAGGTTTTTCTGGGTATAAACATGTAGGGAAAACAATGCTCATTGCAAAGTTGATGACTCATTATACAAAACAACAAGTGCGTGTTGGAGCGATTAAGCATGATGTACATGGGTTTAAAGGGAGTCCAGATCAAACTGATACGGCAACATTTGCACAGTCTGGCGCGGCAAGCATTGTCGTTGCAGATACAAGCGGGCATTATACATTGGAGCGGTTTGATCAAAAGCCCCCGTCGATTGACCAATGTATTGGCCTATTGGGACAGGTTGATGTAGTGTTTATCGAAGGATTTAAACAGGAACCTTTTCCGAAGTGGGTGATGCTTGGCGAAGATCTCTATAGTGAAACGGCTTATCGCGAGCCGGATTATCTGACAGATGTAATGCGGATGAGTGAAGTGCTAGGGTTCATTGTAGCTAAGCCTCCTTATGCGGTTGTCAATCAAGACCTACGAGTGTATGATAGAAACGATATAGATGCAATAGTGTCCGTAATTGATCGATTAATGTTCACAAAGTAGAGGAGGTACACTTATGTCTTTTGGCAACATGGGACTTTCTGGTTTGATTTTGATTTTGGTTGCTGCGCTACTAGTATTTGGTCCTAGTAAACTTCCAGAGATCGGGCGTGCCTTTGGTAAAGGGATAAAAGAATTTAAAGATGCGACACATGAATTGACAGGCGATAAGTCACAGTCTCCTGAACGGCGGGATCAAGAATAGTTACGGTGGATGAGAAATGATGATAGAGGTTAGCGTCTGTAAGGTGATACTGGGGGCGAGGCATTGCAACAAATAGGCCTCGTTGAGCATCTAAGTGAACTTCGAAAACGGTTATTGATTGCGTTTATTTTCTTTCTTGTTGCACTGATTATTGCACTTATTTTTGTGGGCAATATCTATACTTATCTCGTAACTCCAGCGCATGGTTTAAAGCTCGTTGTGCTCGGACCAGGTGATGTGGTACAAATTTACTTGTCGATTGCTGGGGTTGCGGCGTTTGCTGTCACAACTCCGTTTCTTTTATGGCAAGTATGGAGATTCGTCGGTCCAGGTTTGAAGCTACATGAACGCAAGTATGCGGCAAAAATGATTGGGCCGACTAGTATCATGTTTATACTGGGGCTTTCCTTCGGATATTATGTTATTTTTCCTGAGATTTTTCATTTTCTACGTGTATTAGCTCAAATGCACTTTCACGTTATGTTCACTGCCACTGAGTATTTCGAGTTTATGTTCAATATCATTGTACCTTTTGGGATTTTATTTGAACTTCCGGTAGTGGTGATGTTTTTAACGCGTATTGGGGTGATTACCCCCATGTGGTTGCGCAAGGTGCGGCGATATGCATATTTTGCGTTCGTCATTCTTGGCGTATTTATTAGTCCACCTGAATTAATATCGCATTTAAGTGTTGTCATACCTATGGTTTTAATCTATGAATTGAGCATTGGTATCTCGGTATTGGCATATCGCAAGAAGTTATCTACAGAGGCGTGGTGGCGTACAGATGCAAAAAAAGAAGTGGGCATCGTCACTGCGTCTGAACCAGTAGAAACGATGTCGACAATGGACGATGATCATGATGTAACTATGGATGACCAAGAGTATACATCGCCGACTTCAGATAGTCTCGATGAAGAGATCGAACCAACAGATTGCATGCCATCTGAGCAACATGAATTACCTGATGAAATGACACTTCAAAATGATACTGAAATGGGTAACAAAGTGGTGCACAAAGTGATTTTCCCTTCGCGAATCGGCGTCAATCTTGAAGAGCGAGAATAGCGTGGATTCAACTGCGAAGTACAAGTATCGCCTGTTAGAAATGAAAAAGAGTTGTGCAAGGTAGTGTGTTTTCTACTGCCCTGCACAGCTTTTTTCATTATAGTGTAGGTTATTCAGTCTCTGTCATTTCTGCGGATTGCACAATAGCATGCGCTTCTAGTGCTTGTGCATATTGTTGTGCAATGAACTGCTCCCTTGTTGTGAGTTGCTGCTTGCGCCGTTCGATGCCACTTGCAATCACTTGCATGCCTGAAGCCATTTCTACATACATCGTTTTTATAGTCGGATCAAGCGTTTCTAAGGCGAATTGTGAAAGGGTTGCATGAAGTGAGAGTGCAGTGGCGTGTGCCGATGCTAATTGGTTTAAGGTTGTCATGTGCTGCCTCCACGCTACTCATCATGTCTATACTATGTGTAGACATCTTGTGCACTATGCGATAGCAGAGTAGAGGAAGTGACGAATGCACATCTATGTGACATGGAAACTCATGAATTATAGGTGCTGAGTTGAGCCGAGGCCTACTTGACGTTTCACTAAATCAAGGGTTGGTTTAGCAGCTATACGCGCTCGTTCGGCTCCACGTGCGAGAATACCTTCAATTTCACCGCTATTGCGAACCTCTGCATAACGTTTTTGGATGGGGTCAAGCATAGCCACAAGAATCTCGGCCAAATCCTTTTTGAAATCGCCATACCCTTTACCTTGGTAATCGTGTTCAATTTCTTCAATACTTTTATTGGCGCTCAGTGAGTAAATGGTGAGCAAGTTTGAGACTGCAGGTTTGAGCTTGGGGTCATATCTCACTTCACGATCAGAATCAGTGACTGCGCGGCTCATTTTTTTGCGAATGAGATCAGGTGGATCTAACATTTCAATGCGACTTTGAGGATTAGGATTGCTTTTACTCATTTTATTGGATGGATCATCAAGCGACATGATTCGAGCCCCTTGTTTAAGCATTAACACTTCTGGCAGGGTAAATGTCTTGCCAAATCGGGCATTAAAGCGCTCAGCAATATCGCGTGTCAACTCGAGATGCTGTTTCTGATCATCGCCTACTGGTACGAAGGATGATTGATATAAAAGAATATCGGCAGCCATTAGAGTTGGATAAGTAAAGAGACCAACGGTTACACTGTCTTTGCCGTCCGACTTCTCTTTATATTGGGTCATGCGAGAAAGCTCCCCCATATGAGCGACGCATTGGAGAATCCATCCCAGTTCGCTGTGCTCTGCTACGTCTGATTGGACAAATAAAGTGGATTGAGTTGGATCAAGACCAACGGCAATATAGAGTGAAGTCAGATCTAAGATGCGTTCTCGCAGTTGTTTAGGATCTTGGGGTACCGTAATGGCGTGTAGATCGACAACACAATAAAAGGCATCTGATGTGTGTTGTACATTTACAAATTGTTTGAGGGCACCTAAATAGTTGCCAAGTGTGATTTGACCTGTAGGCTGTATGCCGGAAAAAACACGTGTTTTTTGTATCAAATCGATCTCATCCTTTAGCATCAATGTTTGTGGAGATCATTTCATGATCTGTTGACTTCTCTTTAAGAGGTTGTTCAAAAAGGGGTCAGAACTCCCCGGCGCATGGCAGCGTCAGCGCCAAGAAGGCTCCCTCACGTACCCAAAACGTACGCTCAGTCCACATTCTTGGCTTGCTTCCTTGCACTGCACGGGTCTTACCTGCCCCCTTTTTGAACAGGCTCGTTAAACGAATAAAATAAGTGTACTTCATGAAGTCAATAATTTAAATCTAAAATGATCTTCCCATAGAGAATGAATCACTGTCAAATGTTGAGTGTGCAAATTTTTTTTAGAATAACACAGAAATATGGTTGCAAAATGTCTGGGCAATCGGTAATATAAACATTGTCGTTAGCACTCAGTTGAGGTGAGTGCTAACAAAAGAACAGTTATCTACTATTAGGAGGGTTTTGCATGATTAAACCACTCGGTGATCGCATCGTGTTACGGATGCTTGAGCGTGAAGAGAAGACCTCAAGCGGAATTGTATTGCCAGATAGCGCTAAAGAAAAGCCACAAGAGGCAGAAGTTGTTGCAGCAGGTCCTGGTCGTTATGAAGATGGCAAGTTAGTAGCATTAGAAGTCAAAGTAGGCGACCATGTGATTTTTTCGAAGTTCGCAGGAACAGAAGTTAAGTACGAAGGTACTGAATATCTGATCGTACGTGAATCCGACATTCTTGGCGTTCTGTAATCATCACGGCTGTTGTAAGGCATGTTGACTTGTAGCTAAGGCTACATAAACGAATGACTATGTTAGGGAGGCAAAATTGATGGCTAAAGATATTAAGTTTCGCGAAGATGCTCGTCGTGCCATGTTGCGCGGTGTTGATGCACTTGCGGACGCGGTAAAAGTAACACTTGGACCACGTGGACGCAACGTCGTTTTAGAGCGCAAGTTTGGTTCTCCGCTTATCACCAATGACGGAGTTACCATTGCTAAGGAAATTGAGTTAGAAGATACATTTGAAAACATGGGCGCACAACTTGTTAAAGAAGTAGCAACCAAAACAAATGATATCGCAGGTGACGGTACAACCACTGCAACTGTCCTTGCACAAGCGATGATTCGCGAAGGCTTGAAAAATGTAACATCTGGTGCAAATCCGATGGTATTGCGTAAAGGAATTGAGCAAGCTGTTGAGCGCGCTGTATTGGAGATTCGCAGCATTTCTAAGCCTGTTGAAGGCCGTGAAAGTATTGCTCAAGCCGCTTCAGTTTCAGCTGGCGATGATGCAATCGGCGAACTGATCGCAGATGCCATGGAGAAAGTCGGTAAAGACGGTGTGATCACGGTTGAGGAATCCAAAGGTTTCACCATGGAGCTCGAAGTGGTTGAAGGCATGCAGTTTGACCGTGGATATATCTCTCCTTATATGGTGACAGATGCAGATAAAATGGAAGCAGTCTTAGACGATCCTTACTTGCTCATCACCGATAAGAAGATTGGAAATATCCAAGAAATTTTACCTGTGTTGGAGCGCGTTGTTCAGTCGGGTCGTCCATTGTTAATCGTTGCAGAAGACATGGAAGGCGAAGCACTTGCTACTCTTGTAGTGAATAAGCTCCGCGGTACATTTACAGCTGTTGGCGTTAAAGCTCCTGGTTTTGGCGATCGCCGCAAAGCGATGTTGCAAGATATCGCGATTCTCACAGGTGGTCAAGTAATCAGTGAAGAACTTGGTCTTGAACTAAAGAGTACGACCATCGATCAACTCGGTCGTGCACGTCAAGTTCGCGTGTCTAAGGAAAACACGATTATTGTTGATGGCTCAGGCGTGCGCACCGATATCGATGCACGTGTCAACCAAATTCGCATTCAATTAGAAGAAACAACATCTGATTTTGACCGCGAAAAATTGCAAGAGCGCCTCGCAAAATTGGCTGGTGGCGTAGCTGTGATTAAAGTCGGTGCTGCTACTGAAACAGAACTCAAAGAAAAGAAACTCCGCATCGAAGATGCATTGAATACTACGCGTGCTGCAGTTGAAGAAGGCCTTGTGCCTGGCGGCGGTACTGCACTTGTCAATGCGATTAGAGCACTTGATGAACTCACAGTAACTGGTGATGAATTGACTGGCGTGAATATCGTCCGTCGTGCACTAGAAGCTCCTGTTCGTCAAATCGCTGACAATGCAGGTCTCGAAGGTGCTATTATCGTTGAGCGCCTGAAGAAAGAAAAAGTGGGAACAGGCTTTAATGCAGCTACAGGTGAATGGGTTGACATGTTTAGCGTCGGAATTGTCGATGCAGCAAAAGTAACACGTTCAGCATTGCAAAATGCTGCTTCTGTTGCAGCTATGTTCTTAACCACTGAAGCAGTTGTGGCAGATAAACCTGAAAAAGATAAGGGTGCAATGCCTGGTGGCGGTATGGGCGGCATGGGCGGTATGGATATGATGTAAGATCATCACTTGTGCATACAAGTGATGATAGCGCGGGTCTCCTAAAACTTTAGGGGACCCGCGCTTATTTGTATTGTACTAGACAAGCAAGAATGGATTATATACTATTTAACATCATGCGCTAATGCGGAGGGCTGATTGTGGCAAAAAAAATAAGGTCGGAAGATTCAAACAAGATTGTTCAGCTAGAGGGTAACCAAACATCTGATGTGCAGCTAGAAGAGCATATAAAGAAAAACGTCATAACAACAAAAAAGGGGCAAAGTCTTAAAGAAGAAATGAAGCGTGAGTACCAAGAGACGCTGTATCGACTACAGGTTGAATTGGTAAAATTTCAGCGTGAAATGATTGAAAAACAGGAACGAGTACTCATTATTTTTGAAGGCCGCGACGCCGGAGGAAAAGACGGAACGATCAAGCGCATCGCAGAACACTTAAGTCCGCGTGAAACAAGGATAGTTGCTCTGGGAAAGCCGTCTGATAGAGATATTACAAGTTGGTATTTTCAGCGGTATGTGGCCCATCTTCCGGCGGCGAGTGAATTGGTCTTGTTTAATCGAAGTTGGTATAATCGGGCAGGTGTTGAGCGCGTTATGGATTTTTGTACAGATCAAGAGTACGAAGAATTCATGAACACAGTACCTCTGTTTGAACAAATGTTGGTTCAATCGGGGATTCGAGTACTAAAGTATTATTTGGATATTAGTAAGAAAGAACAAAAGAAAAGGCTTAAAGAGCGTCGCTTAGATCCTCTGAAGCAGTGGAAATGGAGTCCGATTGACGAGCAAAGCGTTAAACATTGGAAAGATTATAGTGAGGCTCGCAATGCAATGTTTGCTCGTACACACCATGTGCTAGCTCCTTGGTATGTTGTGCAAGCAGATGATAAGCGAGTAGCGCGTATTCATATCATGAAGCATATTCTTTCGCAGTTTACTTATCCTGATAAAGATCTTGAACTGACCTTGAATCAATCAGACATTGTATTCGCCTATGATGAAGTACATGTACAAGATGGTACAATTGTGCGGTAGATAGAAAGTTTTTTCTAGAAAAAATTTTCTATCTAAAACTTCTTGACGAACTGTGCTATGTATGAGAGATTACTAGCAGTAATGTGATGTGAATTCGTTTTCTATAATGAAAGGTGGTGAACAGATGGATCAGTCATCGAAGAAGAAAGGCAAACGCGGATGGCTATGGTTATTACTTTTGCCTTATATTTTCACATTGTTTCCACAATTCTATTCAACTTATCAGCCGACGCTGTGGGGATTTCCGTTTTTTTATTGGTATCAATTTCTATGGGTGATTATCAGTGCGTTGTTGACGTGGATTGTATATGTGATGACAAAATAGATGAGTGTACAAGTAAGATGGGATGAGGGGAGTGTGTCATGGTTAACTGGTCAGCTTTGTCAGTGTTTATCATTTTTTTTGTGCTGGTAACTGTTATTGGCTTTCTAGCAGCTCGCTTTAGGCGCGGTAATCTCAGTTCTATTGATGAGTGGGGTCTAGGAGGAAGACAGTTTGGAACACTGATTACTTGGTTTTTATTGGGCGGAGATTTGTACACTGCTTATACGTTTATTGCGATTCCAGCACTTATGTATACGTCAGGGGCTACAGGATTTTTTGCAGTACCCTATACCATTATCATTTATCCTTTTGTTTTTGTCGTAATGCCTCGATTGTGGTCAGTATCGAAAAAACACGGATTTGTGACGGCTTCTGATTTTGTTCGTGGGAGATTCGATAGTAGCTTATTGGCTCTTGCTATTGCTGTTACGGGTATATTGGCAACGATGCCGTACATCGCCTTACAACTAGTTGGGATGAAAACGGTCATTGAGGCGATGGGTGTAAACGGAGAATTGCCACTCATTCTAGCGCTCGTCATCTTAGCGGCATACTCGTTTTTAAGTGGGATTCGAGCACCGGCGATGATTGCCATTGTAAAAGATATCATGATCTATATTACGATTATTGCAGCAGTGATTATTATTCCTGAAAGACTGGGTGGATTTGCACATATTTTTCACGTTGCAGATGCGGTTCTAAAAACGCGAAAACCAGTACCTGGGGCGTTAGTGATTGGACCCAAGGCGTATTCGGCGTACGCCACACTTGCACTTGGATCGGCCTTAGCATTGTTTTTGTATCCGCATTCTGTTACTGGCATCTTGAGTTCAAAAGGACGCGGTGTCATTAAACGCAATGCTGCCTTTCTTCCAGCCTATTCTTTTATTTTAGGCTTCATTGCACTCCTTGGGATCATGGCAATTGCAGCTGGTGTTCATACGAAAAATCCTAATATGTCGGTTCCATTGCTCTTGCTAAAAGAGTTCCCTGGATGGTTTGCGGGCTTTGCTTTTTCTGCTATTGCCATTGGCGCTTTAGTACCAGCATCAATCATGTCCATTGCGGCAGGTAATTTATTTACACGCAATATTTTCCGCGAATATATCTCGCCAAATACTTCAACGAGTACAGAAGCGATGGTAGCAAAAGTGGTGACGCTTGTTGTGCAATTGGGCGCTTTGCTCTTTATTGTTGCACTGCCAGCAACGCTTGCCATTAACTTTCAACTTCTCGGAGGTATCTGGATTTTACAAACCTTACCTGCTTTGATTTTTAGCTTATATACGCGGTGGTTTCATCGCTATGCACTCTTGCTGGGATGGTTATCCGGTATGGCTGTCGGCACATGGATGGCGATTGCACAAAACTTCAAATCCTCTGTGTATGCCCTGCATTTTGGACATACGGTGATTCCAGGCTATGCGGCAGTATGGGCACTGATTGCCAATGTCATTGTGTTGGTTGTGTTCAGTCTTCTCTTTCATGCACTGCGTGTTCACAATGGGAACGATATGACGAAAGCGGAAGATTATGAAGAGGAGCATTCTGATTCTGTATTGGCTTAAAATTAGGGAGAAAAACAAAAGTAGTATCAGCTATTCACTGCTTGTTTAGGGTGACTGATACTACTTTTTTATTTAACGAATCACCATGACGGGGCATTTTGCGTGATGTAATACTGCAGTGCTCACACTTCCGACAAAGATTCTTTCTAGTGTGTTGTGTGCATGGCTGCCGATTAAAATAACGTCAGCTTGTTTCTTTTCTGCTGTATGGCAGATCGTGTCTGCTGGAACACCCACTAATGAAATGAATTGGACGCGCGCACCAAAATGAGATAATTCCTTAGCAATATGTGCTTGTATATCTGAAATGACTTGCTTTTCTCCATCTGTGATGGGAAGTGTGATGCTACCTTCATAAGTGGGTTGTTCGACATATAGTGCGATGAGTCGAGACGTTGGGAATGCCTCTAAACATTGTTTTGCAATTTCTCCTGATTTTTCAGCTAAACGTGATCCATCTGTTGCCCATAAGATAGTTTGCATATTGTATACCCTCCATTGTGTGCAACTTCATAAAGTTTATACTAATTCAAATACAAGCCATACACAATGCGTAACTGGTATGGATAAATTCACTGTGGTAAAGTAAGAGGGGCCAATTGGTAGATAGAAGTGAAACACTAGTACTATAAGAGCCTGTTCAAAAAGGGGGCAGGTAAGACCCGCGCAGTGCAAGGAAGCAAGCCAAGAATGTGGACTGAGCGTACGTTTTGGGTACGTGATGGGGCATTCTTGGCGCTGACGCTGCCATGTGCCGGGGAGTTCTGACCCCTTTTTGAACAACCTCTATAAATGAAGTTCGGAACTGCAAACTGCTTTTTATGTGAGTGCAATGTATGGTATGTGTCTGGGTAAACTTCTAGAGAACATGGCTACCGGGTGTGCAATGGTATGAGGATGGGTAGAGAAGGAGACGACAGCGATGAATCCCAGAACAGCGAGAGATCGCGCAGATGTTTGGGCTACATTTTCTGGCCCTAATTTAGGGTACATGATGGAGAAGTATGAACAATATTGCTTGGATCCACATGCAGTTGATGAAGAAACAAGGAATATATTTGATACGTATGGTCCACCTCCATCAGAGGGGACGACCGATGAGGAAGTCACTACAGTCAAGTTCGAACAAAGTACAAGTGATGTGGACAAGCTAGCGGCTGCGTGGCACTTCACTCGGAATCTGCGGGAGTATGGACATTTGCAAGCGCGAGTGAATCCTTTGCAAGAGGGGGATGTGAGTGTTCCTTTACTTAACCCAGCAAGCTATGGATTAACTAAACAGGATTTAGATAGTATGCAGGCAAAGTGGATCTTAGGTAAAGATATACCGCAGATTCGGACAGCCAGTGATGCTATATCATATTTATGTACTTGTTATACAGGTGCGATCGCATATGAATTTATGCATGTGTACAATCAGGATGAACGCGAGTGGCTAACTAATCAGGTGGAGTCTAACGAATTGCTCGAGGGCTTGAGCGTTGAACAAGAGCGAGCATTATTGGAAGAGCTGATTGCCGTTGAGGAGTTTGAAAAGTTTTTGCATCGCACATTTGTGGGTCAAAAACGATTCTCCATTGAAGGGGTCGATTTACTCGTACCCATGCTCAATCACCTCATCCGTCTGTCCACCGTACAGGGAGCAACAAGTGTGATGATGGGCATGGCCCATCGTGGGAGGCTAAATGTTCTCGCACATGTATTAGGTAAAAAGTACGAGCTTATTTTTTCGGAATTCCACGCGGCTCCAAATAAACAGTTAGTTCCTTCCGAAGGTTCTATGGGGATCAACTACGGTTGGACAGGTGATGTGAAATATCATTTAGGAGCAAAACAAACAGTCGCTGGCAACGGGGTTGCGCAAGCGCGATTGGTTCTAGCTAATAATCCTAGTCATTTGGAGTTTGTGGATCCGGTTATCGAAGGATTTTCTCGTGCAGCGCAAGAACAATGTGGCGCAAAGGGATTTCCTGTACAAGATGTTGATTTGTCGATCCCCATTCTTGTTCATGGAGATGCAGCATTTTCTGGTGAGGGTGTAGTAGCTGAAACGCTCAATCTGTCTGAATTAGCGGGTTATCATGTAGGTGGCACGATTCATATTATCACCAATAACCAACTGGGATTCACGGCGGAACCAGAAGAGGGACGATCGACTCGTTATGCCAGTGACCTCGCTAAAGGATATGAAATTCCAATTGTGCACGTCAATGGCGATGATCCGGAAGCGTGTATGGCTGCAGTGCAACTTGCTTGGCGCTACCGCAAGCAATTTCATAAAGACTTTTTGATTGATTTAGTCGGCTATCGTAAATGGGGACATAACGAGACAGATGATCCCACTACGACACAGCCGATATTATATGATATCATCGCTAAACATCAAAGTGCACGGGTGCAATATGAAACCAAACTGTTAGAAAAAGGTATTGTAACTAAAGGTGACATCGAAGCACTCACAAAGTCAATACAAGAAAAACTGCATGTAGCTCATCAGCAAACGACGATGGAGAACGGATTACAATCAGCTCATAAAGAGGCATTAAAGGTGCCGATCTTTAGGGAAGACACTTCGGTTGCCCTTCATGAACTGCATCAAATAAACGAAGAGCTGCTCACCTTCCCGGATGATTTTGCAGTGCAACCTAAATTGCAAAGGATTCTTATGAGGCGCAAAACAGTGTTTGATGAACAGGGAACTGTGGATTGGGCGCATGCAGAAGCGCTTGCCTTTGCTACGATTCTTGCAGATGGAACGGATATCCGTATGACAGGACAGGATAGTGAACGCGGTACGTTTGGGCAACGACACTTGATGTTGCACGATATACACACGGGTGCAAAGTATTCACCATTGCACGGAATTTCACAGGCTAAATCATCCTTTTCGATCTATAACAGCCCCTTATCTGAGGCTTCGGTGATCGGATATGAATACGGTTATAGTATCGAATCGCCTCATTCTATGGTTATTTGGGAAGCTCAGTTTGGTGATTTTGTCAATGCGGGGCAGGTGTTAATCGATCAATTTGTTGCACCTGGTTTTGCGAAGTGGGGGCAACGATCTTCACTAGTGATGTTGTTGCCACATGGTTATGAAGGACAGGGTCCAGAACATTCAAGTGCGCGACTTGAGCGTTTCTTACAATTGTCAGCGCAGTATAACTGGCGTGTCGTATACCCGACGAGCGCATCACAATATTTCCATTTATTGAGACAGCAGGCGATGAGTGAAGAAGATCAAAAGATGCCGTTGATTGTCATGACACCTAAAGGCTTGTTGCGCAATCCTCGCACTGCGTCGGCTGTGCAATTTTTCACTGATGGTCATTTTTATCCTGTGTTACAGGAGCCGTTGACCGAGATGCACAGTGAGTCAGTGGAACGTGTGATTTTGTGTTCTGGGAAAGTTGCTGTTGATTTATCGGCACTTTTGGCAGAACAAGAACATATAGAGCGGGTCGCAGTTCTTCGCATAGAGCAACTCTACCCATTTCCATATGAGGATGTACAAGCAGCTTTCTCTCGTTATCCCCATCTAAAGGAAGTAGTTTGGTTGCAAGAAGAACCACAAAACATGGGTGCTTGGACGTTTGTGCAAGACAAATTGCGCAGTGTTATGGATCAGTTCAGAGTGAATGGGGCTGTCCCCAATCAGCAACTAACGCTTACTTATGTCGGACGTAATGAGCAGGCAAGCCCTGCAGAGGGAATTGCGGGAGATCATCAAATGACACAATCACGGATACTCTCGACTGCGATTCATCAGGAGATTGTTGTGAACGAATAACGATAAAGGAGTAGATAGTGATGAGTAAACTTGTGGTGCCGGAGCTTGGAGAGTCGATTGTTGAGGCTACAGTTGGACGTTGGTTAAAGGCTGTTGGGGATCAAGTGGGAGAAGGGGAGGCCGTTGCTGAACTAGAAACCGACAAGGTAAATATGGAGGTCATTGCAGAAGAAGCAGGCGTTCTTGAAACGATCGTTAAAGGCGAGGGACAGACTGTGACGGTCGGTGAGGTGATTGGAACAGTTGGATCAGGAAGTGGTACGGCAACTGTCGTATCTGCAACAGCTCCTGCCGTTTCACAGGAGAGTCGTACACCTGATCAGGCACTGGCTCCGACACCTGCTGCAGGGACAATAGAAAAGGCTCATTCTGATGATGCAGCAGGACTTGGACATGTAACGAATTCTCTTCTGGGTCGTACGACGCCGTCAATTCGCAAAATGGCACGCGAATATGGCGTTGATGTCAATCGCGTGAAGGAGTCTGGTGGAGTAGCGGCGGCCAAAGAGTCTGAACAGGCACCCAAATCGGCAAGTAGTTCGCAAAGCACAGTGACACACACAGGGCAAGCTACCCAATCAAAGCAGGGAACAGGTATATCTTCTGCTGTAGGAGAACGCGCTGAAGAACGTGTGAAAATGTCGCGTAGACGGTTGACGATTGCACGGAGATTAGTTGAAGTACAGCATACAGCAGCGATGTTAACTACTTTTAATGAAGTGGATATGACGGCGATATTGGCTTTACGCACGCGTCGCAAGGATCGCTTTAAGGAACAATTTGGTGTGGGTCTTGGTTTTATGTCCTTTTTTACTAAAGCGGTGGTTGGCGCGTTAAAAGCGTTCCCGCGTTTAAATGCAGAAATCTCTGGGGAAGATATGATCCTCAAACACTACTATGATATTGGCGTGGCAGTGAGTGCTGAGGGTGGATTGGTCGTTCCTGTGGTGCGCAATGCAGATCGGTTGTCGTTTGCGGAGATCGAACGTGAAATAGCGGCACTAGCTGCTAAAGCGCGTAGCCAAACACTCGGGTTAAGTGACTTGCAGGGTGGAACGTTTACTATTACGAATGGTGGTGTTTTTGGATCTTTATTCTCAACGCCTATTTTAAATGCGCCACAAGTAGGTATTCTGGGTATGCATGGCATTTTGCAACGTCCGGTAGCAATTAATGGACAAGTGGAAATCCGTCCGATGATGTATCTTGCTCTTTCGTATGATCATCGGATCGTTGATGGAAGCGAAGCGGTGCAGTTCCTCGTTAAGGTGAAGCAACTTGTAGAAGATCCAGAATCCCTACTATTAGAGGGCTAATGGATTTTTTGGAAGGCTCGCGGACAGTATTCTTAGTGAGTTCATCAGTAAAGGTACATCCAATGGTGAAAAGAAGTTTGTTTTGATGTGTAGTTAATCAAATGGGACTGTGGCATTTGATGCCACAGTCCCATAAGTGCGTTGACTAGTGTCACGACGATCGAGGAGATGATCGAGCGGTTACGCTTCCAGTCCTTCCTGATCTGTTTCTAGTGCATTGTCTCGTAGATCAAACTGTATGGCACGTGCCAGCGCTTTAACTGCAGTGTAGAGATCGCGATAGGAGTCATTTTGTTGTAGTTTAAGGATCTGACACTTATGGAGGAGCAGGCGAACCATGAGAACGGGATCATAGGTGTGCTCTTCTAGATACGATAGTCCCTCTGTATTGTATGTTGTTGCGAGTTCCAGGTCGTTTTCCAGTATGGCAATTTTCACTAGATCATCTACGACATTAGCCGCTTTGGCAAACAACCCTTTTTGTACATAGTAGCTCTTACTAAACAACAACTTCTGTTTAGCGTGGTTATAGCGCTTTTGTTCTACTAAAATTAGACCAAGGTTTTGGTTTGCTGCATGCCACCGATCTTGATCGACTCGTGCGTATTTTTCTTGGGCACGTTGGGTGGAGTTATATGCTAAATCTAATTGGCGGAGTAAAAGTTGGCAACTTCCAAGTCCGTGATAACACATTCCTAATAATTGTTCTGAAGCGTTATCTGATTCTAATTTTAATAATTCAATTGTTTGTTCGTAATTCATAATTGCTATTTCATATAAAGTCAAACGTATAAGTGCTGACGCTAAGTTAATTCTTGCGCGACGCTCGACCTGCTGTGGCGGATTGGTTTGAATAATAGATTCGTAGATCTGCTTTGCTTCCGTAAACGACTTTTGGTTGAAGTACGAGTTCCCTAGTTGAAACATAAAGTCGAACCACGCTTGGTTCTCTGCGATAGGAATCCGACTTAACAAACTGTATGTGGTAAAGAGAATGTTGTGAATTTGTTCCGTGTAGCCTTCTTGTTGAGAAATATACATCGCCGCATCGACAGCTACATTGCTAAGTGAATATTCAATAGACTTTTGCCAGGACTCCAAGGCTAAAGGAATGGACTTGCAGCGCTTTGCTTGCAGTAGCTTATGATACGGCTCCCTTGATGCCTTAGGTGAAGCAGGTGGATCGAGCAGGTCGTCTAAGTTAACTTCTAGTTTTGTCGCTAGTAACTGCAGTGTCTCTACAGGTGGGATCGTCGCCCCAGATTCAATCATGCTAATGTAGGAGCGGTTAAATAAATCTCCTGCTAACTCTGCTTGGCTCATCCCTTTTAGTTTTCTGAGGGTTCGAACACGCTCCCCAACCGACATATATCCAAACTCCTTTAGCGGTTAATTTATTTACATATGTGAGTAACAGTCACACATGTAAATAAGTTAGTTGCGTTATACTAGGTTCATAAGAAAGAGAGGGTGATCATTTTATGAAAGATATTAAAGTACTTATTCTCGTCAGCAGCATGGTTTTATCCGCATTTTTAATGTTTACATCAGTGGGTGCGATGGGTAGCGGTTCAAATACAGCTGCATCTTCCGGTACGTATCATAGTTCACCTTTAGCCGTTACTGATCCAGGAGTTATTTAAGCTCGTTAGTAGTTGCCTACACTATAGCATAGAGTAGGGATATTTTTCATAAAAAATTCGTTATATAGCGCCATCTTGAAGGTGGCGCTATATAACATTTGCAATGATTGAGAGATGTGAGAAAGTAGGTTGATTGAGTGGGGTGGGAAAACTTGATGTGCAATCAAGATGACATAAAGCCTACTGTGCAAAATGGTAACCATCATTTTTACCGGAGTGATTCTATGGATGACTCGATGTATGTACGCGAGGTGCTTGAGGCAGGTTCCATGTACACCGTGTATCAACCTATTGTCAATCACTCTAAACAAATGGTATTTGCACATGAAGCGTTGAGTCGACCATTTTGGCAGGATAGTGCGCTAGCGCCAGATCGGTGGTTTCAGGCTTCAGTGGTGGAAGAGTGCAGTATGGCAGCAGACATGTTGGCCGTCCGAACGGCTTTCACACATTTTAAGTCAGATGCGCTCCATCAAAAGCGTTTATTTGTAAATGTGATGCCGACGAGTCTGCTCGATATTAGCTTTATGAATTTTTTCGAGCGAGCGCTGGATGTATATCATATGGATCCTACTCAATTAGTGATTGAAATTATTGAATACGTTTCATATATCCCCTCTGAATTGGCGCCAATATGCAATGTTCTGCGGTCTAGCGGGATACAGTTTGCTTTAGATGATGTGTCGCATGAGTGCTCTGCAAAAGAACTGCTATTGAAGCTTGATGTATTGCAACCTGAATATATTAAGATTGATCGCTCGCTCATTCATGGAGTCGCGCACAATCTGGTACAGCAAAAACGCCTTCGTTCATTGTTGGATCGTGTGACTTCAAGTAAATATGTCATTGCAGAGGGTGTGGAAAGCCAAGCAGATATGGAATGGCTCAAAATGAACGGTGTACAACTGAGCCAGGGGTATTATTGGAGTAAGCCTCTATGTATGTCGGAGATTGTATATTCTCAGAATTGTGAAGAATCAACGTTGACTAAAGGGGTAGGAACTGCACATGCTGGACTATTGCGTGCCTATCAAAATGTGCATAAGTATACAAAAGAAAAGTAGGTAGCTTGACCATACACTGTAGTCGATCGAAGGTCGATCAAAAACTGATTCATGGCAAGCGAACAATGAAATGAAAAAAGAATATAAACGGTGCATTCGTGCAACGTTTATGAGTGTAAAATTATCTATAAATGCAGCACAATGAACATTATCGACATTATTTGCGATTTACAGTGAAATGCGCTTGACTCTCTAAAACGGACTGTGTTATATTACTACCTGTCGCCACGAACGGCGGCGCGAAGAAGGCAAGCAAGTGGATCCTTGAAAACTAAATGCAACAAGAGACAAACACGCGAGCAGTAAAGTTAGAGACATGAATTAAGAGTTTGATCCTGGCTCAGGACGAACGCTGGCGGCGTGCCTAATACATGCAAGTCGAGCGGATAGATCTTCGGATCTATGAGCGGCGGACGGGTGAGTAACACGTGGGTAACCT